>NZ_JBKSWG010000005.1:0-135860 GCF_047234585.1 Sellimonas sp.
GAGCACTTGACTTTTAATCAAGTTGTCCGGGGTTCGAATCCCCGATGCTTCATTTCAGACAAGCTGTAAGCTTGTCTGATTTTTTGTCTGACCGAAGAATTCAGGCGGAGCAGCCGCAAGGTTCCTCGGCAATATATAGTAAGCGGATGTGGCGGAACTGGCAGACGCGCCAGACTTAGGATCTGGTGTCTCCGACGTGCAGGTTCGATTCCTGTCATCCGCATTTTTGAACGGAATATGAGAGATAAACATGGCGGAAAAACTTAGGCAAATCAAGGTTTTCCGCCATTTCTCTATCTTTGGATACCTGGACTAATTGTGACTATATTCTTTGCAGTTAAGAAAAGTCCTGATAAACGTAAAAAGAGGAAGAGAATCCTCGTTTTTGGTATTATTACAATAATATCTTTCATAATAATGCTTGCTTTTCCATCTACTCCTGATTTACAGAAGCTGGATGTAAATTGGGAGGAAAATCAATTTGAGATTTCTGATGAGGTATATCTTGATTTAGATTACATGCCAGATAATGCCGAAATAACCTCTCTCGAAATTTCAGATAACGATATCGCATCTGTGGAATATAAAGACGGTAAAGCTTTATTAACATTTAAAAAAGAAGGAACGGCTGAGATATTTTTTATCGCGAATGACTCTGTTGAAAGCAACAAGGAAACAATAACTGTTGTTGACCCGATTGCCGAAGCAAAACGTGAAGAAGCCAAAAAAGAAGCGGAAGAAGCTCGTTTGAAAGCTGAACAGGAAGCTCAGAGAAAAGCCGAAGAAGAAGCGCAGCAACAGGCAGTCCTTCAAGCACAACAAGAAGCACAGGAAAACCAGCAATCATCTCAATCACAAGTTCAATCCGGGGGAACTGTATATTGGGTAACAAACGGCGAGGTGTATCACTCAACTGCTGATTGTCCTACACTTAGCCGTTCAAAAAATATTTATAGTGGTACTATTTCAGAAAGTGGTAAATCGCGTCCATGCAAAGTATGTCATTAATATAGAACCAGATTTGTCCGGTCTTTGGTTCGATGGAGCTGCTGGATTTAACTAGGAGGACATTTCTGAACCTTGTGGCATAACAAGAGACGTGAAAGATCAATTAGTGGGAATTTCGGACTTTTGCACAAAAGACAACTTGCCATATATTACAAGTTGTCAGTAGAAAAATTGTGCAGAAGGTAGAAATTTGCAGGTGGGTAAATTTATTTGTTGTTTCTATATAAGTATCATGTTATTCTTTGGTAGAAAAATGTTTCATGAAAATAGTTTCATGGTATGTGAAACGAGGGTTAGAAAAGGAGAAAATTATGGAACAACAACAAAAGAATGACAAGAGAATTATGTGGTACAGCCTCGCGTTCATGGCATTTGGAGGAGTTTGGGGCTTCGGAAATGTCATCAACGGATTCTCTGAATATGGCGGCCTGAAATCTATTTTTGCATGGATTATTGTCTTTGCGATTTACTTCGTGCCGTATGCACTGATGGTAGGGGAACTGGGCTCAGCGTTTAAAAATGCGAGCGGAGGAGTAAGTTCCTGGATTTCAAAGACAGTAGGACCTAGAATGGCTTATTATGCGGGTTGGACGTACTGGGTCGTACATATGCCGTATATTTCACAGAAACCGAATTCTGCAGTAATTGCTACGAGCTGGGTGCTGTTTCAGGACAGCAGAGCCAGTGAGATGAATACGACGGTCATGCAGATCATCTGTCTGGCGATCTTCCTTTTTGCTTTATTCCTTGCATCAAAAGGGGTTTCTATGCTGAAGAAGATTTCAACACTGGCAGGTACAACGATGTTCATCATGTCCATCCTTTACATCGTCCTGATGGTAGCTGCACCGGCTATTACCAATGCGCCGCTCCTGGATATTGAGTGGTCACTTGATACGTTTATGCCGACCTTTGACGTGAAGTTCTTTACGAGCTTTTCTATCTTGGTATTTGCAGTAGGCGGATGTGAAAAATTCTCCCCTTATGTAAATAAGATGAACAATCCTGCAAAGGATTTCTCAAAAGGAATGATTTCCCTTGCAATCATGGTTTCCGTGTGTGCGATCTTGGGAACCATTTCCATGGGAATGATGTTTGATTCCAACAACATACCGGATGACCTGATGACAAATGGTGCTTACTATGCATTCCAGATGCTTGGCGATTACTACAATGTAGGAAATCTCTTTGTTATCCTGTACGCCATTACTCAGTTTTTGGGACAGTTTTCAGTTATGGTTATTTCTATCGACGCGCCGCTATGTATGCTGCTCGGAAATTCCGACGAGAATTACATCCCGAAATCTCTGTTCAAACAGAATAAATACGGCGCTTACACAAATGGACACAAACTTGTTGCAGTTATCGTAAGCATTCTGATCATTATCCCTGCTTTTGGTATTGAGGATGTGGATGCGCTTGTCAGATGGCTCGTGAAGTTGAATTCCGTATGTATGCCGCTTCGGTATTTGTGGGTGTTTGCCGCGTACATTGCGCTCAAGAAAGCCGGAGACAAGTTTACAGCAGAATACAGATTTGTTAAAAATAAAAAGGTTGGTATCTTCTTTGGAGGATGGTGTTTCCTCTTTACGGCGCTTGCGTGTCTGGGAGGAATCTACTCAGAAGATCCATTCCAGCTTGCACTTAATATTTTAACACCGTTTGTCCTTCTTGGACTTGGTCTTATCATGCCGGCCATCGCACGGAAAAGCAGAAATAAGGCATAGAACAGCTTTAATATAAAAGACAGAGACTTTAGCGTCTCTGTCTTTTGTATTGCATGATTTTTTAAATTGTGTCGTGACGGCGGATATATCCAGGTTTTTCCGGGGATGCGACTACCTCGGAAGTATGCACGATCTTTGCGTATTTATCTATTACAAAGTTTTCAACATGAACATCTTTGTCGATGGATGTACCTGGAAGAAGGATAGAGTTTTTAACTACAGCATCCTTTTTGATGACACATCCGCGTCCGATTACAGAATTTTCCACCGTACCTTCGATAAGACACCCGTTAGAAACGTAGGAGTTCTTTACATTGGCTGTCTCAAAATACTGTGTCGGGCAAGAATCATTTGTTCTTGTATAAATTGGCCAGTCGCTGTTAAAGAGTCCCATAGCTGTTTTCAGATTCAGAAGAGAAAGGTTGGCGTCGAAATAACTCTTAAAGTCAGTGATGGCTGCAAAGTAACCATGGTGTGCAACACCGCGGATATCAAGCTCCTCGCATTCGTAGTTGACGACCTGGGAGAGGGTGTATGTGGAAGAAAGCTTCCGTGCCTTCTTGATCAGATCCAGGAAAAGATCCTTGGACATGATGTATGTATCCATGAAGATGTTGCGGTTTTTTGCGCTTCCCTTATTGTGTTCGATGGAAAGGACCCCTTTTTGTTTATTCAGGTTTAGAATATCACAGTTGAGGAATTCTTCCTTTGCATTGTCAACGCTATGATAAAGCATCGTAATGTCGGCGCCGGACTCAATATGAGTCTGAAGAAGAGTGCTGAAATCGGCTGAGTACACCATATAGCTTGGAGCGATCACTACGTATGGGTATGTAGCTTCCTTGATATAATCAAGGTTTTCCACATATGCGGAAATATCTGTGTTATAGATATTGTTTTCTGCATTCGTCTCAGAGAAAAGAGGAATCAGTTTTCCGCGCTTGGAGTTGATATTGTAGTGACGGCCGGTACCGAGGTGTTCGATCAGAGAGCGCGGTTTCCGGCGGATATACACCTGGATTTGGTCAATTCCGCTGTTGCTCATATTGGAGATAGGGAAATCGATAACCCGGTATCTTCCAAGAAAAGAAAATGCTCCGATCGGACGATACTCGTGGAGTCCGTCTACGGTAATATGATTTCCGGCAAAATTTATAATACCAAATGCTTTGCTCATAATTATTCAGCCCCCTTTACATTTTTGGCAACCAACTCGATATGTTCGCTGTCTGCACTTCCAACGACAGCTCCTTTTCCAATCTTCACATTGTCGGAGACGAGAGCTCGTGTTACAGTAGCGCCTTCTGCGACTTCAGCGCCCGGCATGATGACGCTGTCGATGACTTTAGCGCCTTCCGCGATCTTGGCACCTGTAAATAAAACAGAATTCTTTACTTCGCCTTCGATGATGCATCCCTGTGTGACAAAGGCGCGATTGACCGTTGCCTGAGGTCCTACATAGTGAGCCAAAGCAGTTACGTCTTCTGTGTAGATCTTCCATGTAGGGTCGTTGAGATCAAGTTCATTGTTTTTGTCAAGAAGATCCATATTTGCTTCCCACAGAGAATCAATCGTTCCTACATCTTTCCAGTATCCTTTGAATTTGTAGGCAAAAAGATTTTTACCATCATTCAGAAGCTGTGGAATGATGTCTTTTCCGAAATCGTGGTTGGAATTTTCATCTTTTGCATCGGCGATGAGCATCTTGCGCAGGAGCTTCCAGTTGAAGATATAGATACCCATCGAAGCCAGATTGCTCTTTGGTTCAGCCGGTTTTTCCTCGAATTCCACGATACGTCCGGTTTCGTCTGTGTTCATGATACCAAAACGGCTTGCTTCTTTGATCGGTACTTCGATAACTGCGATCGTAGCATCGGCTTTGCATTCATTGTGATAAGCAAGCATTTTTGCGTAGTTCATTTTGTAAATATGGTCTCCGGAGAGAATAAGGATATATTCCGGAGAAAAAGAATCGACGAAGTCAATATTCTGCGTGATGGCATCAGCAGTCCCGCGGTATACGTCCAGGTTAGCATCCGCTTTTTCACGAGGCGGAAGTACATATACACCACTGTCCTTCGCATCCAGACCCCAGCGGCGTCCGGCGGCAACATAGCTGTTCAGAAGGATGGATTCGTACTGAGTCAGAACACCGACATTGTCAATACCGCTGTTTGCACAGTTGCTCAAAGGAAAATCAATGATGCGGTATTTGCCTCCATATGAAACGGCTGGTTTTGCGACTTTGGTTGTAAGGTCATGAAGACGCGTTCCCCTTCCGCCAGCCAAGATCATTGCCAACATATTGTTTTGTTTCATGATGTGCCCTCCCTTTTCTTTTGCTATGAAAGTATTATACAATTTTGTTGTGATTCTTTCCATATTTTTGTGCAAATAAATGAAAAAAAACAGTTAAAAATAAGTTAAGAATAATAGAATTGACAAAAGCATGGGAAACTGATACATTATCTGTGATTTGAGACATACAATGGAATGAGACAAAAGCCTTGCTGTGCCAGGAAATCTTTTTTGGCACGTACGTGCGGATGTCACACAGAGAAATGGAGAGTGTCGATGGAAGCTTACGTAATCGAACTGTTGGAGAAATTCAGTTATGGGGGAATGCTTTTTCTGATCATGTTGGAAAATGTGTTTCCGCCTATCCCTTCGGAAGTGATTTTAACATTTGGCGGTTTTATGCTTGCCCATACAAAACTCAGCATGCCGGGAATGTTTTTGGCGTCGGTAACCGGTTCTGTGATCGGGGCGGCAGTTCTTTATTTTATAGGAAGCAAGATACCGATTGACAAGCTGGATCATGTACTGGCCAACAAGTGGGTCCGGAAGCTTGGATTCAAAGAAGGGGATATAAAGAAAACGCTTGGCTGGTTTGACCGGCATGAAAATCTGGCTGTGCTGCTGTGCAGGTTTGTGCCTGTAGTTCGGAGCCTGATTTCGATACCAGCGGGTATGGCAAGGATGCCCTTTGTACGTTTTCTCGGATATACAGCCCTTGGAAGTGGAATATGGAATATGATATTCCTGACAGTGGGGAAAAAAGCAGGGGATAATTGGCATGAGATCACGGAAATTTTTGATCGGTATTCCAATATGATCCTTGCCGTGGCAGCAGTGATCCTGGTCATTTATTTCCTGTATAAAAAGAAAAAAACAGAATAAAATTTCATGGAAAATCCGGATTGACATCCTGAATTATTGAGCATACAATGATTGCAGATACAACTATTGTGTGGAGGTGTGGAATGTTAAGAAGGATTTTTTCTTATATGCATCAGTATAAGATATATGCGGTTCTGGCGGTATTCTGTGTCGCTGCGGAATCGATCTTTGAACTGATCGTTCCAGTTATCATGGCAGATCTGATAGATGTGGGTGTGGCAGGTCGGGACAGACAGTACATCTATGCAAAAGGCATACAGATGGGAGTCTGTGCGATTCTTGCCCTGATACTTGGGGTAGGAAGCGCACGCTTCTCTGCCTTGGCAGGACAGGGCCTCGGCGCGGAACTTCGCAAAGCAGAGTATGAAAGGCTGCAGGCATATTCGTTTTCGAATATTGACCATTTTCGGGTGTCTTCTATCGTCACAAGGCTTACGAGTGATGTGACCAATATCCAGAACTCAGTATCTACGGGACTTCGCCCGTTCTGCAGGGGGCCGGTTATGCTTGTTTCTGCCACAGTGGTTGCCTTTACGATGAATGCACGGCTTGCTCTTGTGTTTCTCGTGGCGCTCCCGACGCTTGCTGTTCTTTTGTTCCTGATTGTAAAAAATGTACGTCCGCTCTACAGTAAGATGCAGAATGCCATTGATCTGGTCAACCGGATCATCCAGGAAAATCTCACAGCGATCCGAGTTGTCAAGGCGTATGTGAGAGGCGATTATGAGACGGCCAAATTCGAGGAAGTCAACCTGAATCTAAAATCGCAGTCGGAAAAAGCATTCCGTCTGGCAGCTCTCAATATGCCCGCCATGCAGATCGTCATGTACGGGACGATCCTTGGACTGATCTGGTTTGGCGGCCGCATGATTCAGAACGGGGAGATGCAGGTCGGAGAACTGACTGGTTTTTTGAGTTATGTCATGCAGATATTGAACTCTCTCATGATGATCTCCAATGTCTTTCTGATGATGACAAGATCTATGGCCTCTGGAAGCCGAATTCTGGAGATTATAGATGAAAAGATCGACATCACGGATCAGGATGCGAAAGATTTGGAAGTGAAAAAAGGATCCATAGAGTTTGACCATGTGTCATTCAAATATAAAAAAGACGCAGAGGAGGAAGTACTAACTGACATTACCTTGAACATTCCGGCCGGAAGCACATTTGGAATAGTCGGGCAGACTGGCTCGGCCAAGACAACACTTGTGCAGCTGATTCCTCGCCTATACGATGTGACAAAAGGAGAGATTCGCATTGATGGGATTCCAGTAAAAAACTATCCGCTGGAACATCTGAGAGATGCGATAGCGGTCGTACTGCAAAAAAATACGCTTTTCTCAGGAAGTCTGATCGACAATCTCCGGTGGGGGAAAGAAGACGCTTCGATGGAAGAAATCCGGGAAGCGTGCCGCATCTCCTGTGCAGATGAATTTATAGACAGGCTGTCAGATGGATATGATACGGAAATGGGGCAGGGAGGTGTCAATGTCTCCGGTGGACAAAAGCAGCGTCTGTGTATCGCACGGGCGATACTGAAAGAACCTAAGGTGCTGATTCTGGATGATTCCACAAGCGCCGTAGACACGGCGACAGAGGCCAAGATCCGGGAAATGCTGGCTTCCCGTCTGCCGGATATGACAAAAATCATTATTGCGCAGCGTATCTCATCGGTACGGCACGCGGATCAGATCCTGATTTTAGACGACGGCAAGACCGCGGATATCGGCACCCATGAGGAGCTTTTGCGCAGAAGTCCGATCTATCAGGAAATCTACGAGTCCCAAAAGGAAGGAGCGCAGTTATAATGGCGAGATATATTGGATATAAAAGACCAAAAGATATAGGAAGAACCCTTCGTTATCTCATACGCTATCTGGGAGGACATAAGTGGATGTTCCTTTTTGTGGCTGTGCTTGTCCTGATCAGTACAGGGGCCAACATCATGGGGACATACCTCTTGAAGCCGGTTATCAACCGTTTCATCCTGCCTGGAGATGTAACGGGGCTTCTCAAAGCTGTGACAGGCATGGGATTGTTGTATTTTGTGGGTGCATTTGCAACGTTCGGGTATAATCAACTCATGGTAAAAACAGCTCAGAAAGTGATAAAAGAGATTCGGCAGGACCTTTTCGCTCATGTGCAGAAGCTGCCGCTTAAGTATTTTGATGCCCATACCCACGGGGAACTGATGAGCAGATTTACAAACGATGTAGATACCGTTCAGGAAGCAATGAACAATAGTTTTGCCATGCTGATCCAGAGTTTTCTGATGCTGACAGGAACGATCACGATGATGCTCGTCTTAAGTGTCAGACTTACCCTTATCGTTGTCGTATTCCTTTTGTTGATGGCCGCTTTTATCAAATTCAATGGCTCCCATAGCCGGAAATATTTTCAGCGGCAGCAGGAAGAGATCGGAAAGATCAACGGTTTTGTGGAAGAGATGGCGGCAGGACAGAAGGTAGAAAAAGTGTTTAACCATGAAAAAGTGGATTTTGAAAGATTCTGTGAAATGAATGAGGCCCTTCGAAAGGAATCCACGAACGCCCTGACTTTTGCCGGAATGATGGTTCCGACGATCGTGAGTCTGTCCTATGTCAATTACGCGGTTTCCGCTTGTGTGGGAGGACTCTTTACATTGTCAGGGATGCTGGATATCGGAAGTCTTGCTTCTTACCTTGTGTATGTGAGGCAGAGTGCTATGCCGATGAACCAGTTTACCCAGCAGGTAAATTTCCTTCTGGCGGCTCTGTCCGGAGCAGAACGGATCTTTGACATGATGGATGAAGAACCGGAGATCGACGAGGGGGATATCACACTCTGCAATGTGGAAAACAGAGACGGAAAATGGGTGGAATGTGAACAGAAGACCGGGAATTATGCATGGCGGGAAGTGAAAGACGGACGCGCTGTACTGACACTTCTAAAAGGGGATGTGAGGTTTCACGATGTGGAATTTTCCTACGTACGAGGCAAAAAGATTTTAAATGGAATCTCTCTTTATGCGAAACCGGGGCAGAAGATTGCGTTTGTCGGATCCACTGGTGCTGGAAAAACGACAATCGTGAATCTGGTCAACCGTTTTTATGAGATCGATGCCGGAACGATCACGTACGATGGGATTGATATTCGCAGAATCCGGAAAGACGATCTGAGACGTTCTATGGCCATGGTCATCCAGGATACCCACCTCTTTACAGGAACCATCGCCGAGAATATTCGATACGGAAAGCCGGATGCCACGGAGGAGGATATCCGTGAGGCAGCCAGGGTCGCCAACGCAGATTCCTTTATCCGCAGGCTGCCGCAGGGATACGATACGATGATTTACGGAGATGGAAGCAATCTTTCCCAGGGACAAAGGCAGCTTTTGGCTATTGCGCGGGCGGCTGTCGTCAAACCGCCGGTTCTCGTGCTGGATGAGGCGACAAGTTCCATTGATACAAGGACGGAACGGCTGATCGAGAAAGGAATGGACGCCATCATGGAAGGAAGAACAGTGTTTGTCATCGCGCATCGTCTGTCCACGGTACGCAATTCCAAAGCCATTATGGTACTGGAAAAAGGCGAAGTCATCGAGCGGGGAGACCATGATGAATTGCTGCAACAAAAGGGAAGATATTATCAGCTCTATACAGGGCAGTTTGAACTGGAGTAAGAGAAAGATGGAAAAGAACAAGATCAGAGAGATCATGCTGCGGATCGATATGGAAAGAAGAGAGATCTTAAAACCACAGTTTTTGAAGATCGGGCTTACGATCGGGCAGGGACAGCCGCGGATTTTAAATTATCTTAAAAAATATGGCGCCATGACACAGAGAGAGCTGGCCGATTTGTGCTGCATCGATGTGACAACTATCTCAAGAACACTGGATAAAATGGAAGAGAAGGGGCTTTTGGAAAGAAGAAAAGATCCATCCTGCAGGCGGTCTCATCAGATTGTCCTGACTGAGGAAGGGCTAAGAAGGGCGTCGCAGGTACAGGATATCTTTCAGGATATCGATGAACAGATATGGAAAGGATTTTCAGAAGAAGAGATGGAAACATTGTATGAGGGACTTGTTAAGATGGAAGAAAATCTCAAAAAAGTGTAAAGGAGAACGAGCCATGAAACAGCTTTATACAAGGTGGGGGAGGGACGTGGATCCGGAGCATGTCCTGGAAGAATATCCTCGTCCGCTCATGAAGAGAGAAAAATTTATGAATCTGAATGGCTGGTGGGATTACCGGATCACGAGAAGTCGTTCCATGGAACGTCCAGGTGTATATGACGGAAAGATACTCGTGCCGTTTTCCCCGGAAAGTGCGCTGTCTGGTGTGAAGCGCCAGGTAAAGCCAGGAGAGACACTCTGGTACAGAAGGAGTTTTCAGCATCCAGCAGCCAGCGGACGAGATCGCATCCTCCTCCATTTCGGCGCTGTCGATCAGATGTGTATCGTGTATGTCAACCAGAAAAGGGCTGGCAGCCACAAAGGAGGCTATCTGCCGTTTGATCTGGATATCACACGCTTTTTGAAAGAAGGAGAAAATGAGCTGTGTGTACAGGTTCGGGATGTCTCAGACACTTCCTATCATGCCAGAGGAAAGCAGAAACTGAAGCGGGGCGGGATGTTCTACACAGCCCAGAGTGGTATCTGGCAGACGGTCTGGATGGAAACAGTCCCGGAAGATTATATTCGGGAACTTCGATGCAGGCCGGATTACGATAAAAAAGAAGTAGAGATAACCGTCTTATCGGATGCAAAGATGGATGTCGCAGTTGATCTGGAAGGAAAACTCTTTGCTGGAATGACGAATATTCCCATCCGTATTCCGCTTGAGAGAATGGAAAGCTGGACACCGGAACATCCGTATCTCTATCTCTATACAGTAGTGGCAGGAAAAGATCGGGTGGAAAGCTATTTTGCCATGCGATGTTTTACAGTGGAAAAAGACAGACGGGGGATCCCGCGTCTGTGTCTGAACCACAGACCATATTTCCAGAAAGGGATCCTGGATCAAGGCTACTGGCCGGATGGCCTTTACACGGCGCCTTCCGATGAAGCCATGATCTTTGATATCACGGCAATGAAAGAAGAAGGGTACTGTATGATCCGCAAACATTGTAAGATCGAACCGCAGAGATGGTATTATCACTGCGACCGTCTTGGCATGATCGTATGGCAGGATATGGTAAATGGAGGGAGTGCGTATCATCACTGGTTTGTGACGTATGCAGCCACAGTGTTTGGACTTCTCCATATCCGTGTCACAGACCGGATGAAGATGTGGCTGTCGAGGAAAAGCCCGGAAGGAAGAAAGGAATTCGAAAAGGAGATCAAAAGTACCATAAAAGTGCTGTATAACCATCCATCGATTGCTGTGTGGACTCTTTTTAACGAAGGATGGGGCCAGTTCGATACGGCACGGTTGGAACAAAAAATGAGGGCGCTGGATCCTACGAGACTGATCGATGCGGCCAGCGGATGGTTTGATCAGGGAACCGGAGATTTCCAGAGTACTCACAATTATTTTTTCCGTCTTGGTGTAAAACCGGAAAAAGAAAGGGCATGCATTCTTTCAGAATTCGGGGGATTTTCCATGAGAGTAAAAGGTCACTGCAGCACGATGCAGATGTATGGCTATCGGATCTTTGCTGACAAAAAGAAGTTTCGACGGGCGTACAGAAACATCTGGCAGGAAGTGGCGGAACTTGAGAAGGACGGTCTTTGTGCAGCTGTCTATACGCAGCTGAGTGATGTGGAGGACGAAGTAAACGGCATCCTTACCTATGACCGCGAAGTACGAAAGACAAGATTACAGAAAAGAAAGGAACAAATAAGATGAAAGTGATAAATTTTGGCTCGCTGAATCTGGACTATGTCTATCATGTGGCACATATTGTGGCGCCAGGGGAGACGCAGGATACCGCAGACCGGACGATCTTCTGTGGGGGGAAAGGCCTGAACCAGTCCATCGCCCTGGCCAAGGCGGGGGTGGAGGTATACCATGCAGGGATGGTCGGGGAAGGAGGAGAAGCCCTGATCTCCATGTGCGAGAAAGAAAAAGTCGGAATTCACTACATCTGGAAGATACCAGGACCGTGTGGTCACAAGATTATCCAGGTAGATGAAAATGGGCAGAACAGCATTCTCCTATACGGGGGAGCAAACCAGAAGTTTACAAAGAACTATGTGGATGAAGTGCTGGCCGATTTCAGCGAAAACGATGTCGTATTGGTACAAAATGAGATCAATCTGGTGGATTATATTATAGAAGCAGCGTCAAAGAAAAGGATGAAGATCATTTTCAATTTATCTCCTTACAATCAAAATCTGGAGAAATGCGATCTGGCAAAAGTTTCTCTTTTTCTGCTCAATGAAGTGGAAGCGGAACAGATGACAGGGAGAAGCGATGTTGAGGGGATGCTTCAGGAGCTGAAATATCGTTTTCCGGCTGCAGAAGTCGTGCTCACACTTGGAGAAGAAGGCTGCATTTATCAGGATGCCTCCCGGACGTTCCACCAGGAGAGCTTCCACGTCCCTGTCAAAGATACGACAGCTGCGGGAGATACGTTCACAGGTTATTTTATCGCAGCGAAAGTATTTGGGCTGGATGTGAGAGAAGGACTCATCATCGCATCCAAGGCGGCAGCCATAGCGGTCATGAGGGAAGGAGCAGCTTCGTCCATTCCCGAAAAAGCGGAAGTGCTGGATATGGAATTGTAAGAATAAAAAACCAGGGGACCGGATAACGGATTCCCTGGTTTTTGGGTATAAAGTGCGATTTCATTACAAGCCGGTATCGTACACATTCGAAATATCCGGAATGTCCAGATCGATCTTCCGGCTGCGGAAGTAATATTCCCGGTCGTGTTCGCCGATCTCTCTCATGACATGGCATGGATTTCCGACAGCTACCACGTTGGAAGGGATATCTTTTGTGACAATGCTTCCGGCGCCGATGACGGTGTTGTCTCCGATGGTCACTCCAGGGAGGATCACACTTCCTGCGCCGATCCATACATTTTTTCCGATGTGCACGTCGATATTGTACTGCATTTCCAGGTAGCGCAGTGTAGGCTGGATCGGATGTCCGGCTGTAGCGATTGTCACATTTGGGCCGATCATCGTCTTATCTCCCACATAGATATGTCCGTCATCGACGAGGGTAAGATTGAAATTTGCGTACACATTGTTGCCAAAATGGACATGATGGCCGCCGAAATTTGCGTGGAGAGGCGGCTCGATATAGCATCCTTCCCCAATCTCGGCAAACATATCTTTCAGAAGCGTCTGCCGCAGTTCCAGATCGTGGGGACGTGTCTGATTGAAGTCATAGAGCTTTTCCAGACAGTCAAATTGCTTTTTTAAAATCTCTGGATCGTAGGGAATGTAAAGTCTCCCTTCGGCCATTCTTTTTGCCGCATCGGCAGAATCCATCTCGTATTTCATATTTTGTCATCCTTTCTGAATAGCAGTTATATTGTAAAGACTATCATAATATAACCGGAATGAAGAAGCAAGATGAAGGGAGCGAAAATGGTCGGGCGGTTTCTTTTTTTTAACACATTTTATGCACAGAATATACACATTTTGCTGGTAATGTAGTCCGTAGACTTGAGCAGGGGGATCCCTGCGAAAAGATATATGAGAAAGACTGTATGGGAGGGACAAAAACATTGATCGAAGTAAAAAATCTGGTTAAAAAGTATGGAAATCATACAGCGGTTGACCATCTGAGTTTTCAGATCGAAAAAGGCCATATTTATGGACTGCTGGGGCCTAATGGCGCTGGAAAATCTACTACAATGAATATTATGACGGGGTATCTCGGCGCAACGGAAGGCGAAGTTCGGATCAACGGACACGATATTTTGAAAGAGCCGGAAGAGGCAAAAAAGGCAGTTGGCTATCTGCCGGAGATACCTCCTCTTTATGTGGATATGACGGTAAAAGAGTACCTGATGTTTGCGGCGGAACTTAAGAAAGTAAAGAAGCAGGACAGAAAAGATGAAGTCAATAAAGTCATGAAACTTGTGCGGATCTACGATGTAAAAGACCGTCTCATTAAAAACCTTTCCAAAGGGTATAAACAGAGAGTGGGGCTTGCGCAGGCAGTACTTGGTTTCCCGGAGACGATCATCCTGGATGAGCCGACAGTAGGGCTGGATCCGAAACAGATCATTGAGATCCGGGAACTGATCCGGGAACTTGCAAAAGAGCATACGGTCATCCTAAGTTCTCATATATTGGCGGAAGTGAGGGAAGTATGCGATCACATTATGATCATATCCAAGGGAAAACTTGTGGCAAGCGATACACCGGAAAATCTGGAAAAACAGATGGCCGGACGTGAAGCTTTGGAGATTGAGACGAGACTTTTGCCAGAACGGACAGAGGAGATTTTGTCCAAAGTGGCGGGAATCACGAATGTGACCTATCCAAAGTCAGAGCCAGGCATCACGAGAGCCCTCATAGAAGCCGAGCCGGGTCTGGATGTGAGAGAAGAGATTTTCCGCGCATTTGCAAGGGAGGACAGTGCGCTTCTTACAATGTATCAGCAGAAGAAGACGCTGGAAGATATCTTCCTTGAACTGACACAGGAAGGGGGGACAGCATATGCTGGCAATTTATAAAAGAGAATTTAAATCCTATTTTTACTCTATGACTGGAAGTATTTTTATCGCGTTTTTAGCTGTCATCACAGGGATATATTTTATGGCATACAATCTGCACAGCGGATATCCGTATTTTTCCTATTCATTGAGCGGAGTCATGTTTGTGCTTCTGATCGCCGTCCCGGTGCTCACAATGCGGAGTTTTTCTGAAGAACGAAAAAATAAGACGGATCAGCTCCTTTTGACTTCCCCGGTCAGCGTAGGGAAGGTGGTGGCAGGAAAATATCTTGCCATGGTCACAATATTTCTCATCCCATGCATTATTTTCTGTGCGTACCCGCTGATCATCAAAACACAGGGAAAAGCATATTTTCTTGCGGATTATACGGCCATTTTTGTCTTTTTCCTCATGGGGTGCGTTTACATCGCCATTGGAAGTTTTCTCTCAGCGCTGACGGAAAGCCAGATCATTGCAGCCATCAGCACATTTGGCGTCCTGATGATCCTTTATCTTTGGGAGGGGCTAATGAGCTTTCTGCCGTCCAATGCCATCGGAGGAATGGCTGGAATCTGGATCATTATGACACTTTGTGTCATGTTTGTTTATCATATGACAAGAAATATCGTGCTGAGCAGCGGTATCGAGGCAGCCGGCAGTATTGTGCTCCTTGTCATTTATTTCGTAAAATCTTCAGTGTACGAGGGGATTTTGGAAAAAATACTGGGAAACTTTGCTCTCACAAACGTGTTTACCAACGTTTCCGATAATAATCTGCTGGATGTAAAAGGAATTGTCTTTTATCTGACTTTGATCGGGGTATTCTTGTTCCTGACTGTACAGACCATTCAGAAAAGAAGATTTAGTTAGGAGGGACAGGACATGTTGAAATGGAAAAAGAAGACACCACAGGAAGAGAAGGAAAAGGTAAGCGTAAAAGACAGGTTTCAAAGCGTCCAGAGCAGAAAGGGTACATACAGTGTCGCTATGGCTGCGGTCGTCATCGTCATTGCGGTTGTCATAAACCTGATCGCAGGTCAGCTTCCGGATAAGGTAACGCAGATTGATGTGAGTGATAAAAATATTTACGGGATTTCCTCAAAAAGTAAAAAGATACTAAAGAATCTGGAACAGGATATTGTATTT
This sequence comes from Sellimonas sp., assembly GCF_047234585.1. Taxonomy (NCBI): domain Bacteria; kingdom Bacillati; phylum Bacillota; class Clostridia; order Lachnospirales; family Lachnospiraceae; genus Sellimonas; species Sellimonas sp. The sequence continues at coordinate 15,665 of NZ_JBKSWG010000005.1, forward strand.
ACTGTCTATGCAGACCGATCGGATACAGACGAAAGGATCAAGACGTTTCTCGACAAATATACAGCTTTGACAGACAAGATCACAGTAGAATGGGTGGATCCAATCGCACATCCTCAGCAAATGCAGGAGAACGATGCGCAGAGTGACTCTATCGTCGTTTCCTGTGAGGAGACAAATAAAAGTGTCTCTGTACCGTTTACCGATATCATCGTGTCGGATTACAGTTCCTACTATACGACCGGCTCCATCTCAGAATCTGAGTTCGATGCAGACGGACAGCTCACAAGTGCTGTAAACCAGGTAACAAGCGATGTGAAGAAGAAGATCTACCGGACATCAGGACACGGAGAGATGACGCTTTCCACTTCCATCGAAGAAGAACTTGGAAAATCCAATATAACGACAGAAGAGCTGAATCTTCTGATGACGAAGGAAATGCCTTCAGACTGTGATATGCTGTTGATCAATGCACCGTCGAGCGATATCTCAGAGCAGGAAAAGACAATGCTTCTGGATTACATGGGAAATGGAGGCAAAGTCATCTATATCATGGGCGATCCCATGGCAGACACTCCGAATCTGGATGCCTTTATGGAACAGTACGGAATGAAAAAGATAAGCGGATATATCGCTGATATGCAGCGCAGCTATCAGGGAAATTACTACTATATCTTCCCTCAGGTTTCCGCTTCCGGCACACTGGCACAAGGATTGGAAAGCGACATGGTGCTGATGATCAATTCCGGCGGTTTTGTGAAGATGAGCGATCAGAGGGATACCCTTACGGTAGAGAATTTCCTCACGACATCAGAGCAGGCATATGCGGTAACAGAAGAAGAACAGACACAAGGCGAATATGTCCTTGGAGCTGTCGCATCCGAAAATGACGCGAAACTGACAGTTCTTGCATCGGAAAGCATGGTTGATGCTCAGGTTACGGATTATTTTTCCAACTTGGATAACTCCACACTCTTCCTGAACATGGTTATGAATAACTTCGACGATGTGGAAAATGTGTCCATCAAAGCGAAGAGTCTGGCAGTCCAGTTCAACACTGTACAGCATGCTGGAGCGATCAGCAGCTTCCTGATCTTTGGGGTACCGGGCATCGTTCTTGTATGTGGATTTGCCGTATGGATGAAGAGAAGAAAGGCGTAGGTGGAAGCAATGAAACAGAAGAAAGGTCTGATCATTCTTATTTTGATCCTGTTGGCGCTTACAGTTGTCTATTTCGGTATGAGAAGCATGAACGCCAGAAAACAGGAAAAGCAGGAAGAAAAAGAAAAAGCAGAAATCATTCAAGTCATAAAAGTGAAAAATCTGAAAGAAATCGCATACTCTGCGGATGACGGAAGCAGCATGGCATTCGTAAAAGAAGACGGAACATGGTATCTGAAAGACGACAAAGAGACTGTGCTTCGGCAGACAGCCATTCAGTCTATCGCAGATCAGGTGTCAGATATACAGGCGGAAAGAGAGATCAAGGATCCGGACAGCATCGAAAGCTATGGACTGGATACGCCGCTCTATACGATTACTGTTACCGACGAAGACGGGACAGCACAGAATATCTACATAGGAGATGGCGCAGGCTCCGATTACTATATGACAACAGGGGACAAAGAAAAGGTATATACTGTTTCTTACTCTCTTATAAATGCGCTGGAGTTTGACAAAGACACGCTTGTTGATACGTCTGAAGAGACAGAAGCTGAAGAGTAAAACAAACAAAACCCCACAGGAAACGATCAAGATTTCCTGTGGGGTTTTGTCGATCATACTATTGTTTTATGATCAGTACTTGACAATGTATAGTAGTAGGTATAGTATAATATTAAAAGGAGGAAAGGTATGAATCCACAATTTAAAAAAGGGGTGTTGGAGATGATCGTGCTGGAATCAGTCCGGAACAGGGATATGTACGGGTATGAACTGGTCACAGAAGTATCGAAAGTCATCGACGTAAATGAAGGTACGATCTATCCGCTTTTGAAACGGCTTACGAATGAACATTATTTCGAGACATATCTGAGAGAATCTTCGGAGGGGCCGCCAAGAAAGTATTATCATCTGACCGCGGCAGGGATTTTATATCGGGATCGTCTGGTGGCAGAGTGGGAAGAATTTCAGAAGCGGGTAAATCTTTTTTTGAAGGAGCGGAACGTATGAATAAAAGGGAGTTTTTGGATGAATTAAAGAGTCATCTCCGGGTCCTTGAGACAAAGGAGCAGCAGGATATTCTGGATGAATATGCACAGCACATTGATCTTAAGATCAAAAGCGGCCAGAGTGAGGAAGAAGCCATCAGTGACTTTGGAAATATTGAGGAACTGGCATCTGACATTCTGGAAGCTTATCATGTGAATCCGGAATTTGGCACACAAGGGCAGGAGAAGAAAGAAAAGAATCTGGTTGGATCCGCAGCATCACTGTTTGGAAAAGCTGGAAACCATGTAAAGATGATCGGGAAAAGCCAGAGAGAACAATGGGAAAACTTAAAAGAAAGACGCAGAAAAGCGAAAGAGGATGCAGATGCGCAAGAGACAAAAAGAAGAGGTTTTAAAATGCTCAGGGAGAGATTTCAGATAATACATAAGAAATTTTCCCATGCCAAAAACGAGCATCGCATGCTGTCGCGAATAGGAGAATGGATGTGTAATATATGTATTCTCTGCTGGAACAGTATCCTGTTTCTGTCGGCATTGATGTTTGGAGTATCTGCACTTTTTTTCCTGTTTGCTTTTGGATGTCTTTTTGTCCTTGTATTCGGCGGATATCCGGTAATCGGAGCTTCCCTCTTAAGTCTTGGTTTTTTTGCTGCCTTTGCATCTATGGCTGTTTTGTTTGGCAGCTGCTTCCGAAGATTCAGGAAAAGGAGGATACAGGCTCGGTCAGCAGCTGATTTCCCGGGAGAACCGGAAGAAAGAATGGAGGAATAGGACGTGAGAAAATATAGGAAGCATGCGCTGATTGTTTTGCTCATCGGAGCTTTGACAGCAGGAATCGGAGGGGGAATCGCAGCGATAGAGTTTTTCTCCCTTGACTATGGCGGCCGGAAAATTGTAGGCATGGTAGAAGAAAAGGTAACAGAGGGGAACTTCCCAGTGGATCCGTCGAAAGAGGCGGTTTACATCAATACATTCAGCGTTCCGAAAAGCCAGCATACGGAGGTCATATACGACGAACATGTGTCGGAAAATACGGTAAACTACAGGATTTCTTACAACGCACAACAGATCGGCCAGCCTTATTTTGAGGAAAATATAGAACGGCAAGATGGATGCCAGTACTTTCAGCTCTGTATGGAATGGAAAGATACAAATGAAGTTGCCAACCTGTTTGACGCCAGAGATATGATCTTAAGCGATCTGAAAAAAGGAAAGATTGGATCTTACGAGATACAGTATATCGAAAAAATCGAATTCCGGATCAATCCGAAGAACAAGGAGCAGCTGGTTGTCTGGAATTGACAGAGAAAAGGATGTGTAAAGACGCGCACATCCTTTTTAAATGCGGAAAAACTTTGTTAAAAATTATGCGCCAATGTAAAATCCATGTAAAAATTGTTAATTTTACGTATAGTCTATTGCAAAAAATGAAAGTTTCAGGTACAAATGTAAGTGCAGTGTTAAAAATAAATAAGAAATATGTAAAATTTTTGGCGCGGAAAAAGTCCGCAGGAGGAAGAGAAAATGAAAATCACAGACATTCTGAGTCTTTTGGGGGGACTTGCGCTGTTTCTTTACGGAATGCAGATGATGAGTTCTGGCCTGGAAGCGGCAGCAGGAAACAAGATGAAGAAAATTTTGGAGAGACTTACGGCCAACCGGTTCCTCGGAGTGCTGGTAGGGGCAGGAATTACCGCAGTCATTCAGTCATCGTCCGCCACCACCGTCATGGTAGTGGGGTTTGTAAATTCCGGTATGATGACGCTTCGCCAGGCAGTGTGGATCATCATGGGGGCAAATATTGGTACGACGATCACAGGTCAGCTGATCGCGCTTGATGTGGGAGCACTGGCTCCGGCTTTTGCGTTCCTCGGGGTGGCCATGGTTGTGTTCGTAAAAAACAAGAAGGCACACCATTACGGATTGATCGTGGCAGGGCTTGGAATCCTGTTCCTTGGTATGGAGATGATGAGTGGGGCAATGATGCCGCTTCGCGATTCGGAAGCGTTTGTATCTCTGATGACGAAGTTCTCCAACCCGCTTCTTGGAATTTTGGCTGGTGCAGTCTTTACGGCTATCATTCAGTCATCTTCTGCATCCGTTGGGATTCTGCAGGCACTGGCGACAAGCGGGCTTGTAACGCTTCCGAATGCGGTATATGTACTGTTTGGACAAAATATTGGTACATGTATCACAGCTGTCCTGGCGGCTATCGGAACAAGCAGAAATGCAAAAAGAACGACGATCATCCACCTGTCATTCAATATTATCGGAACAACGATCTTTACGATCGTGTGTATGCTCACTCCGCTTACCAGCCTCATCGAAGGATTTACACCAAACAATGTGGCTCAGCAGATCGCCAATATGCATACACTGTTTAACGTCGTTACAACGATCCTTCTGATTCCGTTTGGAACATATCTGGCTTCCTTTGCAGAAAGGGTTCTTCCGGATAAAGAAGAAGATATGTCCGGAGAAATGCATCTGGAATTTATCCGTCCGATTGAGATGAAAGGGGAGCACCACATTGGTACATCCGCTATCGCCATCAATGGAATCAAACAGGAAATCCAGAGAATGATCGGAATGACAAAGGAAAATGTGGATCTGAGCTTTGCAGCCGTTGCAGAAGGCAAAGGGGAGCTGCTGTCAGAAGTGGAAGAGAAGGAAGAGTACATCGACTATCTCAATAAAGAAATATGTAAATACATATCTAAAAATATTGTCAAAGAGACAAACCAGAAAGATGCCAAGTATATGAGCGCACTTTTTAAAGTGTGTGGAAACCTGGAACGTATCGGGGATCACGCCATGAACATCTGCGAGTACACGAAGATGATGGATGAGAAGGGGATCTCGTTATCGAAACCGGAGCTGGAAGAAGTGGCATCTATGAAGACCATCTGTCTGGAGGCGCTGGAAATCCTCGAGCAGATTAAAAAAGGAAGCAAAGAAGATTTCCGCAAAGTAGAAGCGGTGGAAAAGAAGATCGATGATATGACAAAAATATATCGTCAGAATCAGATCGACCGGATGGAAGCAGGACAATCTTCTGATGAGGCAAGTATCCTCTACTCAGAGATGCTCACAGACTTTGAACGTATCGGGGACCACATCCTGAATATTGGGCAGGAGATGGGACTTGGAAAAGTCGGAGCGTAAAGAAAGTAATATTTGAAATTGAAAAAGGATCGGCTGCCGGTAAGACCGGGGAGTCGATCCTTTTTGCAGAAAATGCTATTTTTTGAAATCAGATATCCGAGATTAGGCAACTTATGCATTACTTTACCAGTTCCCATTCTCCAATCCATTTGTTATTTGTATAATCATATTTTCTTCTGTACAATTTTCCGTTTTCATGTTTATATCTCCAATGTATACCACTCTTTTTTATACATGCTTGCTCTATTCCGACTTCAATTTGGGCATAATGTGCTTGTGCTGGCATTGCAGCAGATAATATCAAAAAATTTAAACTTCCTATACAAATAATTCTTTTTAATATGCTTTTTGTACTCATTAATTCTCTCCCTCATAAACAGGTACATATTCTAATGCATCAGGTATGTTTTCGAAGGTGGTAGGCGGTTGACCTTCGACATACAACGTGTACCCATCTGGCACTTTTATAAAATAAGCATTTTCTGGTGTGATTTCAAAGGAGCCCTGCACATCTTCTGGAGGTATGGGATTTATTCCTTCCGGGACGATAAAAAGTGATATGAGCATAATTGTAAGCAGAAAGACAATATGTGTACGGAAGAGCACTTTCTTATTTTTTTCATGCGGCCTTTTCAGCAGCATGTTAATCCGCAGTTCTATCTGTGTCTTGTCCGCAAGTGCCAGATCATATTTCTTTGTACACGATGAGAGCTTTGCGGCACGAAGCAGAGACTTGGCATACTCTAATCGTTTTCGCTCATTCATTTCCTGGGAAACTACAAAGTCATTGGAAAGTTCAAACGCCAAATTCAGCTTTTTCCTCATAAAATATGCAAACGGATTCCACCAATGAACCGTAACTAAAATATCTACCAGAAATTTCAGCAACAAGTCGTAATTCCGGTAATGAGATATTTCGTGCTGTATGACATATTCTATGTCTGAAAGCCTGCAGTCCGGTAAAATCATGATCGGCTGAATCAATCCGAAAATGGCCGCTGTGTACTGATTCGGTATGATCGCTACATGAAAATTGGTCATTTTTACGTTTTCTAAGCAAGCCTGGTAATGCGGCGTAAGTGCTTCTTTCTCAACTACATACTGCATTAAATATTTTCTCGTTGTTTTTCTGAGATAAAAATAGCGGATTAGTAAAATTGCCGCGCCGCATGTCCAGATCAAGGCAAAAAGAAAGGAGACTGTCATCTCCAAATGAAAAAGAACGACCGGGTAATTTGCGATATCTACGAGTATTGGAAGTATTTCTGTGTCGTAAATGGAGTAGGTAAATGGAAAGTTTATCGGAAACAGCATTCTGCACATGATGACAACCATAATTCCAAACAGCAGTTTCACACTTCGAAGGAATATTGTATTTGACTTATACAATATAAAATACAGGTATCCTGTTAATACTGCGATCGTAAGAAAACAGATCAGAACCGGTCCCAGCGAAATAATCATTTTCTAATCCTCCAGTTCCTTTTTCCTTTTTTCGATAATGGACTCTAATTGGGATAAGAGTTCCTTATCATTCATCTCATTAATATAGAAAGAAAAAATATCTTGTCTTTTTAATGTATTTCGGATTCCCTCCTCGATTTCATCCGGATACTCTTTCCGGTCGACGATGGGGATATAGCTTCGTGTCAGTACCGTCCCACTGTATACAATATCTGCTACTTTGATATATTGCTTTTTGATCAAGCTTCGCAATGCAGCCTGAACTGTGTTAATGTTCAGATCTTCCCGTGCGTGGACAATCTCCGATGCAATCATCGGTTTCCCTGCATCCCATAAAATTTTCATAACGTCAGCTTGTCTTTTCGTTAAGTTTAACATTAATCATCACTCCTTATCTAGTATATTATAATATATAATTAAAAGAAAATCTACCTTTATTAAAAAATAATTAGGATTAGATGATAACTATGTCCAAATTACGGCATTAAACCAATTGAATTTCATCATTACAGAAAAGTTATTAGTTAATTTAAATTATAAAAAAATAACAAATTAAATATTGATAAAACAAAATTGAAATGATATAATCAGAAAGCGTCTTACAGAATTAAGACGTAAATATGACGTATTCAAGTGAAGGCAAAGGTACAATTGCAACATACTGGCTTGCTCTGTTTAATAGTTCACATACATTGGCATCTGGAACTCATAATGTAACACAGGGAAGTGGAGCGCATTATTATAGTGCGAAAAGTAATGCTAGTAAGAGCAATGTGTGCTTGGCAGTGGAAAATAATAATAATACTACAAATACTTATACAGTAGCTGGATATTGGGATGAAGAAACAGACTAGAAAATGGTAAAGCAACTTAATAACTAACTGAAAAAATAATTGCTTCTGTTCCACATCAAAAATACTACAAAATATGGAGAGTTTTATGAAATATCAAATAACAAGAATCTTAACTGACAGAAAAAAGGCCGCTATGCTGGCGATATTACTTCTTCTTCCTTCAATAGAGGTCTTTCAGATCTTATATGACAGTTTGGCAAATAAATTGGAGCTGCCATATCCTTTGTACGCCACGTTCCTGTCTTTGTACTCAAGAGGACATGTATTTCAATCTTTATATTTGTGGTTTATGCCGCTGTATCTTCTTGTGATCATCGGAGAAGACAGCGTGGAAGATTACTCTACAGGATATAAGAATGTGCTGATGTGCCGGATAGGACGATCTGCTTATATAAAAAACAAATTGAAATCAGGATTTTTGATGCCATTCGCAACGATTGTATGCGGATTACTTCTGAATCTCATCCTTATTCAAATTGTTTGCCAGGGTGGGACACATTTAAAGTTTGATGGAGAATATATGGTCTATGACGCCGGAACAATGCCAGGTACCATGTTGTTTAAGTGGAGTTATACGCATCCGCTTTTGGCAAATCTTGGATATATTTTTATAACCGCTCTCTTTTGTGGGATGATCGGTATGGCAGGAGTGATGTTTGTCATCGTACTGCACGACAGGAAGATTGTCTATGCACTCACATTTGCCTTGTGGTTTTTCCCAGTTTTGTTAAAAAATTCTTTTATGCTTATTTTTCAGCCGTTCAGCGAGTATGGACTGCTCACGCTTCTTCCATTGGGAATGTGGATCCTGGGACTTTATGTCCTGATACTGATTTTACTGCTGGTATGGGAGGTAAAGTTTGTTGAGATTTAAATTCATGATTTTGACAGGATTCTATTTGGTTTTCTGTATTTTTGATATTTGCTTTTCGAATATACCTGTACTTGACGCAAGGAGTGTGGGATATATTACGGAAAACGATATATTTATGAGTCTGCATGATTCGGCAAATGGATACAACGGGATACTGAAAATGACGATTGTTTATACGATGCCTGTTTTGCTTGGTATATATTTTGTGAAAGAGAAAGAAACTTCGTATTGGATGATCAGGCAGAAGACAAGAACAAGGTTTAAACAGATCGAGGTGCTGAAGGTCATCCTTGTATCCGTGATTTTTGCAGTCATCCATCAGGTAATTGACATGGCGTTTACAATGTGGTGTTTTCCCAAGTTATTATTGAGAGAATACTCTTTTGCTGCATACACAATAATATTCGCCATATTTGCCTGTGTGTTTTATATACAAACTGGATTGATATACCAGATTTTCCACGACAAATTCAAAATGGAGATATCTTCTTTGCTTGGAACGTTTGTAATCAACTTTTTGCAGTATATCATCATAAAGTACTATATCACGAATGTTTGGATTCCGGCCAAAGATTTGATGATCGCTTTTGAGTATTCCTGTGGAAATATTATGCTTTCCTCTGTGGCATTTACTATATCCAGAGGGGTATTGCTTGCTGCCGCGTTGTATATCATCAGCCAGATCATATTTGAGAAAAAGGATATTATGAAAAATGAAAAATAGAAAGGTTTCGTTTCTGCTGCTTGTATCCATGCTGTTGATTCAGCGTCTGCTGTATCAGACTACGGACTTGGAGCTGTATCAGTTTCCATTTGCCAGCAGTCTGAGGATTTTTGACGGTCAGACAAGCAATATATTGATGATTTTATATGTATTGATCCCGATCCCATATGTTTTGTTCGAATTTAGTGGGAAGGTCAAAGGATTGCTGGAAGGGTATGGAAAACTTTTTGTGATCCGTTCTTACAAAAGAGAATGGCTGTACTTAAAAACCATCGGAAAATGTGCGTTAGAGCTCATCGTGATCATAGGTGTTCAGACGTTGATGTTTTTGTGGGGCCGTCAAAAATGGGAGGAGATTTCGGCTTTGCAGGCAGGATTGGTTCTTGCAGCTTATTGGCTGGGATTGTTTCTGCTCGTCATGCTGCAGATGTGTCTGGAGTTTTTTATGGATTCCAACTATGCAAATCTTATTATAAATATATTTTTTGTCCTTTCATTGTTTATAGGGACTGGTACGATGAGATCGGAGAGACTGTACGGTATAGGAATCCTGTTTTTCCCGAATCTTTTTTTTGGGACTCGAAATGGTGCGATACAACAGGGGGATATCGATGTAAACTATGAGTTTGCGCTTACATATTTAGTCATGGCGTCAGTGATCGTATGTGTTTTTTCAATACAAAAGTTTAGAAAAAAAGATATCTTTTAACGGAGGGATTTATGATTCTGCTACAAAATATAAACAAAACGATAAAAAACAATAAGGTTATAGATGATGTGTCCTATGAATTTGAGAACGGTAAAGTATATGGTCTATATGGACAGAATGGTTCGGGAAAGACGATGCTTATGAGGGCGATCAGCGGTTTGATCCGTCTGGACAGCGGAAGCATCGTGATCGACGGAGAGAAGCTGCATGAAACCATCTCCTTTCCTCCGGATACGGGCATTGTCATAGAGAATATGGAGCTTTTGCCAGGATGTTCAGCAAGCAAAAATTTAGAGCTGCTTAGTAAGATCAAAAAGAGCGCGGAAGCTGAAGATATCAGACATGCTTTGCAACGTGTAGGATTGGATCCCGATTCAAAGAAAAAAGTAAAAAAGTTCTCTCTTGGAATGAAACAAAGATTGAATATCGCACAGGCGATCTTCGAAAAGCAAAATATTATATTGCTTGATGAGCCGACAAATGCTCTGGACGAAGAAGGAGTGCAGCTGATTTATAATATTATAAAAGAAGAAAGGGAAAGGGGAGCAACGATCATAGTTGCAACGCATCATAAAGAAGATTTAAAAGAGTTGTGCGACGTGATCCTGAAAATTTCATCGGGTAAAATTGTAGAGGAAACAGTATTATGAAACGGAAAAAAGTAATCGGAATCTGTTTTGGCGTCATTGTGTTTGTTTATGCGTCTATAGGAGCAGTCTTTTTTCTCTCGGCCAAGGAAAAGGAACTGTTTACCAAACAGGAAGAGAATGTGAAAGAGCAGGAAGTCCCGATGAGAATGTCAGAACAAGAAGAAAAAGTAAATAGGGATATAAAGGATGTTTATTCCAGGTTAGAGAACGGAACACTGAAAAAAGAGGAGCTTTTGGCAGATATCCTGGAAAGAAAAAATTATCTCCAGGACAACATCACAAATGTGAAAATGGAAGAGGAGAAATTTCAGACTTTGGTGTATCATAGCTCCTATCTGACTAGTCTTGGGGAAACATGTAAAAAAAATGAAATAGTTGAGACGGCGCGGGATATACACTCGTATCTTATAGACAGATTAAGAAGTGAGCCGAATGAAGAAGCAGAATACCAATTTGTCCAGCGGCTGAAAAATATCCATGAGGAGTCGGCTGATGAGCTGGCGGACTGCATTATGAAAAAATAAAAATAAAAATTGATTTACTTACCCGGTAAAATTCTGTTGATGCAACATCACAGATTCTTGCCGGGTTTACTGCACAAAAAAAGGAAATCTCGATTTGAGATTTCCTTTCTGTTATCAATGCGGATAGCAGGACTTGAACCTGTACCCCCTCGCGAGGACTAGAACCTGAATCTAGCGCGTCTGCCTATTCCGCCATATCCGCTTGACAAGTGATATAATATCATAAAGTTTTAGATTTTGCAAATACTTTTTGAAAAAATTTGAAAATTTTTTTGGAGACCCGTAAGAGGGTCAAAATCTGTGCCTTGCATGAGACGAGAGAAATCGTTTTTGCCATACAAAGTGCAGGAGGAGAGCGCCTGCCAAGATAGCCAGGATGTAGAATACGATGCGCACAGGGTTGCCAAACCGGTGCGTGATGACCGATATGACAGCCTGGGACATTTCATAGTACGGGCTGATATAAAACATATTGATATCTGCGATCCTGCCGATGGACAGATTCAGAATTTCGGCCAGGAGGCAGAGAATGCCAAAAAGAAGAGCGGACATGCGAAATCCTCGCCATGTGTAGTCTGCGATTCCAGACAGACCACAGACAAGTCCGATGCCGATGAGGGCGATATGCCAGAGATAGGAATGAACGGTCAGGGCAGGGATAGGATAGTGCATGCCTGTCGTGTCCAAAAAGACGAAGATTCCGCCCAGGAGAGAAAAATCCATCAGAAACGTATAGAAGACTCTTTGGATATGACTTCTGCGGAAAAATGGAAGGAGGATCAGAAGGTACATGGGGATAGAGCAGAGCTGGAAAGGAAAATACCACCAGTCGTACGTACCGCCATTTACACAGAAAGTAATCACATACTGTTTCCACAGTTCGCTGAGAGCCATGAAGATCCCGACGGCAGTCAAGACGGTTTCGATATGTAGGGGAAAATGTCCGGATTTCATGGATACGCCTCCTTTTGTGTCATACAAAATTTCTCATGGAAATAGGGTAAAAGGTTTTGTGAAAAATATACGTTCTGACTACATTATAGTACAAAATCTCTTGACAGGACAGTGTCCTTGTAATATAGTTTGAATGTCAAAGTATTTTAAGTTCAAAATAAAAATCTGGAGAAAACATATGATAGGAAGAATATGCGGGACGGGATCCTATATCCCGCCTAAAATTTTGAGCAATGATGACCTGTCTGAGATGGTTGAGACAAATGACGAATGGATACAGGAACGCACCGGCGTGAGAAGACGCCACCTTGCAGACAAGGAGACGACATCCTTCATGGCTTCTGAGGCGGCAAAGCGAGCGCTGGAAAATGCCAAGATAAAGCCGGAGGAGATCGATTTCATCCTCGTGGCGTCCAGTACGCCAGATGTTCTTTTCCCGAGCGTGGCATGTACCGTGCAGGAAGAAATCGGGGCAGTCAATGCGGCCGGATATGACATGCAGGCGGCATGTACAGGATTTGTATTTGGATACCAGACAGCGCAGGCGTATATTGCGGCAGGGATTTACAGGACCATACTTGTAATTGGAAGCGAATGTATTTCTTCGCTTGTGGACTGGACCGACAGAGGCACATGTATCTTATTTGGAGACGGAGCCGGGGCAGTCATCCTGCGGGCAGAAGAAGGTACACCTTATCCTCCTGCAGCTCATCTGGACGGAAGCAGAGGGGAGGCCCTCATCTGCCATAACCGATGCACGGCAGAATTTTTGGAATTCCTTTCAGACAAGGAAGGGAAGGAGATTCCGAAAAATTTCTACATCCAGATGGATGGAAGAGCAGTCTTCCAGTTCGCAGTGCGCTCCGTACCTCAGGTTACGGAAGAAGTTCTGGAGAAAGCAGGACTTACAGTTGAAGATATCGACTGGTTCGTCCTCCATCAGGCAAACCGCCGCATTGTGGAAGCGGTGGCCAAAAGGCTGAAGACAGATATCGGGAAATTCCCGATGAACCTTCAGGAGTATGGAAACACTTCCTCAGCAAGTGTCCCGATTCTTCTCGATGAGATGAACAGAGAAGGAATGTTAAAAAGAGGACAGAAGATCGTCCTGGCCGGTTTCGGCGCGGGGCTTGCTTACGGGGCGTCAGTCCTTGAGTGGTAATGAGAGATCATTCATATGGTAATTTCCGGCACTGCCGGATTACAAATAAAACCTATCAACAAGAAAAAAGGAAAAGGAGAATATCATCATGTTAGAAAAAGTAAAAGAAATCGTAGCAGAAAATCTTGGAGCAGACATCAACACATTGACAGAGGAGACATCTTTCAAAGATGATCTTGGCGCAGATTCCCTGGATCTTTTCGAAATGGTAATGGCACTTGAAGAAGAATACGGAAAAGAAATCCCGACAGAAGATCTTGAAAAGCTTACAACAATCGGAGAAGTTGTAGAATACTTAAACAAATAAGAAGAGAATCAGGTGCATGGACAAAGGAGCAGGATTCTATGAGTAAGATAGCATTTATCTATCCGGGACAAGGCGCACAGAAAGCCGGGATGGGAAAAGATTTTTACGAAAACAGCGAAAGCGCAAAAGCAGTGTTTGACAAGGCGTCAGAACTTCTTGATCTGGATATGAAAGAACTTTGTTTTGAAGAAAACGACAGACTGGATCTGACGGAGTATACCCAGGCAGCGCTTGTGACGACCTGCCTTGCGATGACGAAAGTCATTGAGGAGAAAGGAATCCATCCGGATGTGACGGCAGGGCTGAGTCTCGGGGAATACTGTGCGATCGCAGTAGCTGGAGGAATGGCTGAAGAGGACGCGATCCGCACTGTGAGAAAAAGAGGGATTCTCATGCAGAATACCGTTCCGGCAGGGGAAGGCAGCATGGCGGCTGTGCTCGGTATGGAAGCGTCAGATATTGAAAACGTGATCGAACCGATCGATCAGGTTACGATCGCAAATTACAACTGTCCGGGACAGATCGTCATCACAGGAGCGGCAAAAGCGGTGGAAGAAGCAGCCGAAAAGCTGAAAGAGGCCGGAGCCAAAAAAGTGATCCCTCTTAATGTAAGCGGACCATTCCATTCTCCGCTTTTGAAAAAAGCCGGAGATGAGCTTTTAAAGGAGCTTGAACAGGTAGAGACCCATCCGCTTACGATCCCATATGTGACAAATGTGACAGCCGAGTATGTAAAAGATAACAAGGAGATCAAAGCCCTTCTTGGCAGACAGGTAGCATCTTCCGTTAGATGGGAACAGAGTATCCGCAAAATGATCGAAGAAGGAACAGATATTTTCGTGGAGATCGGACCGGGCAAGACACTTGCAGGATTTATGCGCAAGATCGACCGGAATGTAAAGATGTACAACATCGGCGCATGGGAAGACGTGGAAAAAGTAGCAGCAGAATTGAAATAACACGAACAATACCCACATAGGGGCAGCAAATTTGATATGCAATAAGGAGTATAGAAGATGGCAGAGAAAGTAGCAGTGGTAACAGGAGCATCCAGAGGTATCGGAAGAGCGATCGCAATGGAACTTGCAAGGACGGGAGCCCTTGTGATCATCAACTACAATGGTTCCAGGGAAAAAGCAGAAGAAGTAAAATCCATGATCGAAGCGGAAGGAAACAAGGCAGAGATCATGCAGTGCAATGTGGCTGATTTTTCAGCGTGCGAGGCGATGTTCCAGGAAATCATCAGCACATACGGACGTGTCGATATTCTTGTGAACAATGCAGGAATCACAAGAGACGGCCTGCTCATGAAGATGACGGAAGCAGATTATGACGCCGTGATGGATACGAACTTAAAAGGGGCGTTTAACTGTATCCGGTTTGCTTCCCGGCAGATGCTCAGACAAAAAAGCGGACGGATCATCAGCCTTTCCTCTGTAGTCGGGGTGTATGGAAATGCAGGACAGGCAAATTATGCTGCCTCCAAGGCGGGAATCATCGGGCTTACAAAAGCTTGTGCCAAAGAGCTGGCTTCCCGCCACATTACAGTCAATGCGATCGCACCGGGATTCATTGAAACAGAAATGACAGAAGTATTACCTGACAAGGTTAAAGAAGCAGCGAAAGCGCAGATTCCGTTCGGAACATTCGGACAGCCGGAAGATATTGCCAAGACAGCAGCCTTCCTGGCATCGGAGGACGCAAAATATATAACCGGCCAGGTCATCTGTGTGGACGGCGGAATGTAAAGAGCAAAAAAAGGAGATAGAAATGAAAAGAAGAGTAGTTGTAACAGGATTAGGAGCTATTACTCCGATTGGAAACAGCGTACCGGAATTCTGGGAAGGAATCAAAGCCGGAAAAGTGGGGATCGGAGAAATCACAAAATTCGATACTTCTGAGTATAAGGTAAAAATCGCAGCCGAAGTAAAAGGGTTTGAAGCAAAGAACTATATGGATTTCAAGGCTGCAAAGAGAATGGAACCATTTTCACAGTATGCAGTTGCTGCTGCACTTGAAGCGTGCAAGGATGCAGAGCTTGACATGGAGAAGGAGGATGCATTCCGTGTCGGTGTTATCATCGGTTCCGGAATCGGAAGTCTCCAGGCCGTAGAAAGAGAATATACAAAGATCGTGGAGAAAGGACCATCCCGTGTTCATCCTCTGATGGTGCCTCTCATGATTTCCAATATGGCGGCGGGCAACGTGTCCATTCAGCTTGGTGCAAGAGGAAAATGCACCAACGTTGTGACAGCATGTGCTTCCGGTACACACTGTATCGGCGATGCATTTCGGGCAATCCAGTACGGCGATGCGGACGTGATGTTTGCCGGCGGTACGGAGAGTGCGATCTGTCCGACAGGAGTGGCAGGATTTACAGCCCTTACGGCTCTTACGACATCCAATGATCCGAAACGTGCTTCAATACCGTTTGACAAAGACAGAAGCGGATTTGTTCTTGGAGAAGGTGCAGGGGTTGTCGTGCTGGAAGAACTGGAACACGCAAAAGCAAGAGGCGCAAGGATTCATGCTGAAGTAGTAGGATACGGCGCAACCGGAGATGCATACCACATTACATCCCCGATCGAGGATGGAAGCGGCGCGGCGCGTGCGATGCAGGATGCCATGAATGAAGCAGGGGTAAAACCGGAAGAGATCACATATATCAATGCTCACGGTACAAGTACGCATCACAATGACCTGTTTGAGACGATCGCCATCAAATCAGCTCTTGGCGATGCGGCGAAAGATGTGGTCGTCAACTCCACAAAATCCATGATCGGACACCTTCTCGGTGCAGCAGGCGGGGTGGAATTTGTGACTTGCGTGAAATCCATCGAGGATGGATTCATTCACCAGACGATGGGAACAGTGGAAGCAGACGAAGAGTGCGATCTGAACTACGCCATCGGCGCTCCGGTGGAAAAGGAAGTGCGCTATGCCATGAGTAATTCTCTTGGATTTGGCGGACACAATGCGACACTGCTGATCAAGAAATTTGAAGAATAGAGAGGGTATGACATGGAACTGGAACAGCTTATTAAACTGATCAATGTCGTTTCGGATTCCAAATTGACGGAATTCAAATACGAGACAGAAGAAATCTGCATCAAGATGGGAAAGAAAGAAGATGTCAAAGTTGTGACAGCAGAAATGCCGACGCAGACAGCAGCACTCCCGGTTGTACAGCCAGCCGCATCTGTGACAGCAGAAGCTTTGCCGGAAGAAACACAGGCGTCCCAGCAGGAAGGCAGCCTTGTGACATCGCCGCTGGTCGGAACATTCTATGCCGCACCGGCAGAAGACGCAGAGCCGTTCGTAAAGGTGGGCGACAAGGTAAAGAAGGGCCAGGTGCTTGCCATTGTGGAGGCTATGAAGCTGATGAATGAGATCGAAAGCGAATATGACGGAACAGTGGCAGAGATCCTTGTGGAAAACGCGCAGGGAGTGGAATACGGACAGCCGCTTTTTAGAATTCAGTAAGGAGCAGAAGACATGAAACATTTGGGAATCAAAGAGATCGAACAGATCATCCCGCACCGCCATCCGTTTCTTCTTGTGGATTACATCGAAGACTACGAACCGGGCGAATTTGCGGTTGGATATAAATGTGTGACATTCCGGGAAGATTTTTTCAAGGGACACTTCCCGCAGGAGCCGGTAATGCCGGGAGTCCTGACAGTGGAGGCGCTGGCTCAGGTAGGGGCAGTGGCCATCTTGAGCAAAGAAGAAAACAAAGGAAAGATCGCTTACTTTGGCGGTATCAACAAATGCAAATTTAAAGGGAAAATCATTCCGGGGGATAAGTTAAAACTGGAAACACGTATCATCAAACAGAAAGGGCCGCTGGGAGTCGGGGAAGCCATCGCAAGCGTGGACGGGAAAGTCGTTGTGAGCGCAGAACTGACATTCATGGTCGGCTAAGTGTAAGGAAGAAACAGACAAAAAGAGGTCGGAGGCAGATATGATTAAGAAGGTATTGATTGCAAACAGAGGAGAAATCGCTGTGCGGATCATCCGCGCATGCCGCGAGATGGGAATCGAGACAGTGGCGGTCTATTCGGAGGCAGACAGAGAGGCGCTGCACACACAACTTGCAGATGAGGCAGTGTGCATCGGGCCTGCTCCGTCCGCAGAAAGCTACCTGAGTATGGATCAGATTTTGAGCGCTACGATGATCACAGGGGCAGATGCGATCCATCCGGGATTCGGATTTCTTTCGGAAAACAGTAAGTTTGCCCAGCTGTGCGAGAAATGTAATATCACATTCATCGGACCGAAATCCAATGTGATCGAAAAACTGGGAAACAAATCCGAAGCCAGAAATACGATGATATCTGCCGGTGTACCGGTCATTCCAGGCACTACAGAACCAATCTTTGACGAGGAGAAAGGAGCTCTGGAAGCAGAGAAGATCGGTTATCCGGTCATCATTAAGGCGGCTCTGGGCGGAGGCGGAAAGGGTATGCGCGTCGCAAAGAAACCGGAAGAGTTTGCCTCTGCCTTCCAGACTGCGCAGAAGGAAGCGAAAGCTGCGTTTGGGGACGACACAATGTATATCGAACATTTTGTGGAACGTCCGAGACACATCGAGTTCCAGATCTTAGCGGACAAATACGGAAACGTGATTCATCTCGGGGAGAGGGACTGCTCCATCCAGCGGAACCACCAGAAGATGATCGAGGAGTCCCCGTCCATCGCCCTGGATGAAGAACTGCGGAAAAAGATGGGGGAAGCGGCTGTAAAGGCGGCAAAAGCAGCTTGTTACGAAAATGCCGGAACCATCGAATTTCTCCTGGAAAAGAATGGAAACTTCTACTTCATGGAGATGAATACCCGTATCCAGGTAGAGCATCCGGTAACAGAATGGGTAACAGGCATCGACCTTGTCAAAGAACAGATCCGCATCGCCTCCGGTGCAGAACTGAAATTTCGGCAGGAAGATGTAAAGCTGACCGGGCATGCCATCGAATGCCGGATCAACGCGGAAAATCCAGAAAAGAATTTCCGTCCTTCCCCGGGAACGATCACAGATATTTATCTGCCGGGAGGGAAAGGAGTGCGGATCGATTCAGCCATCTACAGTGGATATACAGTTCCGCCGTACTATGACTCTATGCTGGCAAAATTGATCGTACATGCAAAATCCAGGGAAGAAGCCATTATGAAGATGAAGAGCGCGCTAGGCGAAGTCATTATCGAGGGAATCGATACCAACGTGGATTATCAGTATGACCTGATCAATAATCCGGATTACCAGAGCGGAAATATCGACATTGAATTTATCGAGCGTCTGTAGGAGAGATGAGACATGAAGTTAAAAGATATGTTTAAAAAGACAAACAGGAAAAACTATATATCGATCCATTCTTCCGACAACCAGGGCAGACCAGAAGTGCCGGAAGGACTGCTGAAAAAGTGCAATGCCTGCAAGGCGGCCATTGTGACGGAGGATGTAAAGTCGAATTACTATATCTGTCCGAAATGCCATAACTATTTCCGTGTTCATGCGAGACGGAGAGTCGAGATGATCGCAGACGAGGGGACGTTCGAAGAGTGGGATCAGGGACTTACCGGAGGGAATCCGCTTAGTTTTCCGGGATACGAGGAGAAGGTCAAAGCGCTGCAGGAAAAGACAGGGCTAGACGAAGCGGTACTGACCGGAAAGGCAAAGATCGGAGGCGTGGAGACTGTGCTTGGTGTCTGTGACGGACGCTTTATGATGGCCAGCATGGGAGAAGCGGTGGGAGAAAAGATCGCCCGCGCGGTAGAAAGAGCCACCAGTGAAAAGCTTCCGGTTATCATCTTTGCATGCTCCGGAGGAGCAAGAATGCAGGAAGGTATTGTCTCCCTTATGCAGATGGCAAAGACATCCGCCGCCTTAAAAAGGCACAGTGACGCCGGACTGCTTTATATCTCCGTTTTGACAAATCCGACGACAGGCGGAGTTACGGCAAGTTTTGCCATGCTTGGAGATATCATCCTTGCGGAGCCAAAAGCGCTGATCGGGTTTGCCGGACCGCGCGTCATCGAACAGACGATCAGACAGAAACTTCCGGAAGGATTCCAGAAGTCCGAATTTCTTTTGGAACATGGCTTCATCGACCGTATCGTAGAGCGGGAAGAGATGAAAGAAGTCCTGACAGAAATTTTGAAGATGCATGAAAGATGCGAAGACAAAACAGGCGGATGCCCGGACTGCTGCAGCCTTGTAAAAGAGGAAGTGCATACGGAGTACAAAGGTCTCACATCCTGGGAGAGAGTACAGATTTCCAGGAAAAAAGAACGTCCGGTGGGAAGCGAGTATATAAAAGAACTTTTTGACGGGTTTATCGAATTTCATGGGGATCGCTATTTCAAGGACGATCGTGCCATCATCGGCGGGATCGCGCGTTTCCATGGCGTGCCGGTCACTGTCATCGCGCAGGAAAAGGGTACGACGACGAAAGAAAACATCGAACACAACTTCGGAATGCCGTCCCCAGACGGATACCGGAAAGCGCTGCGCCTCATGAAGCAGGCAGAAAAGTTCCACCGGCCAGTCATCTGTTTTGTGGACACTCCGGGAGCATTCTGCGGACTGGAGGCGGAAGAACGAGGACAGGGAGAGGCGATTGCAAGAAATCTCTATGAGATGTCTTCCTTAAAGACACCGATCGTATCTATCGTCATCGGAGAAGGCGCAAGCGGCGGCGCGCTTGCCATAGCTTTGGCAGACGAAGTGTGGATGCTGGAAAATTCTATCTACACTATTCTTTCCCCGGAAGGATTTGCATCTATTTTATGGAAAGATGCAAAGAGGGCAAAAGAGGCAGCCGGTGTGATGAAACTCACGGCAAATCATCTGAAAAGTCTGGATATCGTGGAACGTGTCATTGCAGAGCCGGAGAATTTCACAACAGCAAACCTGCAGGATGTGACAGACAAAATCGATGCATATCTGGCAAAATTCATTTGTGATCACGCAGCAATGGACGTGGAAACTCTCGTTGAAAAACGGTATCAGAGATTCCGCAGGATTTAGGAAAGGACAGAGAAATTGAGAACAAAATGGCCGCCGATTCAATTAGGCGATAAGAAAATAGAAATCCCGCTGATCCAGGGAGGGATGGGAGTCGGGATTTCCCTCGGAGGGCTTTCTGGTGCAGTGGCAAAAGAAGGGGCTGCAGGAATCATTTCTAACGCACAGATCGGTTTTCGGGAGGAGGATTTTGAGCAGCATCCTTTTGAAGCCAACTTGCGGGCGATGAAGTCGGAGTATGAAAAGGCGAGAGAGACGGCGCCGGACGGGTTCATTGGATTTAATATCATGGTTGCCTTGAAGAATTATGAAGCATATGTGCGCCATGCCGCATCTCTTGGATGTGACATTATCATATCCGGAGCCGGGCTTCCGACGGATCTTCCGAAATATGTGGACGGATCCGAAACGAAGATCGCGCCTATCGTGTCCACGAACAAATCCGCAAATGTCATCTTGAAATACTGGGATCGAAAGTATAAAAGGACAGCGGATCTTGTCGTGATCGAGGGGCCAAAAGCAGGAGGGCACCTCGGATTTACAAAAGATCAGCTGAAGGAATACGATGAAAAGACATATGAGGAAGAAATCCGGGACATACTGGAAACAGTGAAAAGCTATGGAGATAAGTATCATGTGCATATTCCGGTCGTGTTGGCAGGCGGTATCGACACGAAAGAGAAAGTGGAATATGCGATGAACCTTGGCGTGGATGGGATCCAAACTGCAAGCCGGTTTGTGACGACAGAGGAATGCGATGCAGACATCCGCTACAAAGAAGCGTATCTGAAGGCCAAGAAAGAAGACATCCGTATCGTGACAAGTCCGGTGGGAATGCCGGGAAGAGCCATCATGAATCCATTTATGGAGAGAGTGATGGAAGGAGAAAAGTTTACTCCGAAAAAATGTCTCGGCTGCCTGCACAAATGCAGTCCGGCAGAGATTCCGTACTGTATTACGGAACGACTCGTAGCAGCGGCGAAAGGGGATGTGGAAGAGGCACTCCTTTTCTGCGGAGCGGATACGTACATGCAGGATCGGATCACAACAGTTCACGAAGTTATCGAATCACTTATGGGATAAAGCGAAAGAAGGAGCAAAGGCGTGGATGCATATAAAGCGATAAATGATATACTGGTTCATTTGTTCAACGAAATCTGGGAGTTGGAAGAAAAAGCAGTCATTACAGAGGAATATAAAGATATTACCAACAATGATATGCATATCATCGAAGCTGTAGGCCTTGGAAAAGGAAACAATATGTCTGCCATTGCGAAAAAGCTCAAAATTACCGTCGGATCTCTCACGACTTCCATGAACAGTCTCGTAAACAAAAAATATGTAGTAAGAATGAGAAGCGAGGAAGACAGACGGGTAGTAAACATCCGGCTCACGAAAAAAGGGGAGAAAGCCTATCGGCATCATGAAAACTTTCACAAAAAAATGACGGAGGCGGTAGTGGCTTCCCTGAAAGAAGACGAGATTCCGGTACTTGTAAAGACCCTTCACAGTCTGTACGACTTTTTTGACGGATACAGAGATGAAGAATCCCAATGACAGCATGGAAATAAACAAACATACGAAACGGGACGGCATCCCAGGAAGGGGGGCCGTCCCGTTTTGACAATTCCTGTCTAATTCCATTCTTCCAAAAAAGATGAGAAAATCTCACAATAATCCTTTGCGGAGGCATAATCCCTGTCCTCGACAGAAACCACATCGGAATGCCGGATTGCCATATAGACAGGATCCTGATCCTTTATGTGAATGTCTATCGACAAATAGATTCCATCTTTTTGATCAGGGAATATCTTTTTTGAAAGTTTCATATCCTGGACGATGGCCAGAAATTTGGAAATGTCTTCTTTTTCCGATAAGACATATTCGGAGTCGCCGCGGTTCATCTGAATACTGGCAATATCCTCCGCTTTCAAATCAGCGATGACATCCGGAGTGTCCTTCCTTTTGTACAAAACCACGCCCAGTATACAAATAAGAATAAGGAAACAAAAAACCATTAGTTTCTTTTTCATGATGACTCCTTTCTCTTAATATGCTTTAATAGAATTATAGCATATTTTTGTGATTTACTTTGTAGTTTTTCCTTTTGTGTTTTTGTAAATCTTACTGCTTGAGAATCCGTGTCCTTTTACTTCGTTGACGCGTGCGATGATCATGAATGCTTCCGGATCGATGCTTGTGACTTCCTGGTTCAGACGGGCCAGTTCCCGGTTGGAGATGACGGTAAGGATGATTGGCTGATCCGTGTGGAGATATCCGGTCTCCCCATAGAGGATGGTGGAGCCGCGGTCCAGGCGTCCAACGATCATCTCATTGATTTCTTTATACTTTTTGCTTATGATCTTGACCTGTGTCTGGACATGTCCGGTCAGGAGCACTTTGTCCAGGACGACGGTATAGATCAGGACAAGCAGAATACCGTAAATGATCTGCTCTTTGTCTGAGAAAAGCATCTGTGAGATCAGGATGGCAAAATCGAAGACGTAGAGCATAACAGACACCGGAAGTCCGAATTTCTTGTTCAGGACAAGCGGCGGGATATCCATCCCACCGGTGGACGCTCCGGCACGGATCACGATACCGATGGCAAAGCCGATCATCAGACCGCCGCAGACGGTAGACAGCATCTTGTCCTGCGTGATCTGGGAAAGTTCCGGAATCTTCTGGAAGACGCCAAGTATGATCGGATAGAAAAAACTGCTGATCAGTGTGGTAAAAGCGAACATCTTTCCAAGGACAAGAGCCCCAAGGATAAACATGACCGCATTAAAGCAAAATACGAATGCGGACAGCGGGACATGAAAATAATGTTCAAAAGCAAGACCAAGACCTGTCGTTCCCCCTGTGATCAGGTCATTTGGAAGAATAAATATGACTACCCCAAGTGCGTAGATGGCATTTCCTACCAGAATTGTAATAATATTCAGTAATTTCTTTGTGACATTCTGTGACATAAAACCTCTCTCCTTCCTGCCCATATGAAAACAGTATACACGACGCATAAGGAGGCCGCAAGAAATTCGCCGGAAAAGAGAAAAGTTTATCAGCAGGCTAAAACTGTGCTATACTAAAAGAAAAGTGTGGTAACGCAGGGAATTACAGGAATCGGAAAGGAGCAAAAGTGGGTATGGATGAGATACAAAGACTGCAGAAGATGACAGAGGAAAGCAATAGGATCGTATTTTTCGGCGGAGCGGGCGTCTCGACGGAGAGCAATATCCCTGATTTTCGGAGCGAGGATGGTTTATACAATCAAAAGTATAAATATCCACCGGAAACGATCATAAGCCATTCATTTTTTCTGAGAAATCCGGAGGAGTTCTACCGGTTCTATAAAGACCGGATGATGTGTCTGGATGCCAGGCCAAACCCGGCACACCGAAAGCTGGCTGAACTGGAGGCAGCCGGAAAGCTCTCGGCGGTCGTTACCCAGAATATTGACGGACTCCACCAGAAAGCCGGAAGCAAAACGGTGTATGAACTTCACGGCAGTATCCACCGGAATTATTGTATGAAATGTGGAAAATTTTACGATGCCTCGTATGTGAAGGAGGCCGTTGGGATCCCGCGCTGTACGTGCGGCGGAATGATCAAGCCGGACGTGGTCCTCTATGAAGAAGGGCTTGACATGACGACGATCCAGAAGTCGGTGGAGGCCATAGTAAACGCGGATATGTTGATCATAGGCGGCACATCTCTTGTGGTTTACCCGGCTGCCGGGTTCATCGACTATTTCAGGGGCAAATATCTTGTCGTCATCAACAAGGCGGAAACTGCGAAAAGTGTAGATGCGGATCTTGTGATCCGCAAGCCCATCGGAAAAGTCATGGAGCAGATTCATGTTTTATAATCGGATGTCTTGCAATCCTGACAGAATTTCGGTACAATAAGAAGTTGTTATGAAAAGAAATAAAGACGTTGACAATGATTGATAAGAGATGATAAAGGAGAAAAATTTATGTGCGGTTTTGCAGGATATGCAGGATTAAAAGAATATGACCCGTCTGTCATCAAACAGATGACAGATAAGATCCGTCACAGAGGACCGGACTCTCAGGATGCCTTCGTGGAAGGCGGCGTGGCGCTTGGCTTTGCAAGGCTTAGTATCATTGACCTGGAAGGCGGTTCCCAGCCGATGTTCAATGAAGACAAGAACCTCGTACTGATTTTTAACGGAGAGCTATACAATTTCCAGGGTATCAGAGAAGAGCTGATTCGCTGCGGACATGTGTTCTCCACACATTCCGATTCCGAGATCCTGCTTCACGGATACGAAGAATGGGGAAAAGAAGGACTTCTTGGACGCCTTCGGGGAATGTTTGCATTTGTGATTTTTGACAGAACAAAGAAGACACTTTTTGGCGCGAGAGACCATTTTGGAATCAAGCCGTTTTACTATTATAACGAAGGAGATACACTCCTGTTTGGATCCGAGATCAAATCCTTCCTCGTTCATCCGGATTTCAAAAAAGAACTGTTTGAAGAAAAACTTCCGGATTTCATGACATTTGGATGTATCCCTGGAGAAGAGACATTCTTCCGAAATGTATACAAGCTTCTTCCAGGACATTATTTCACATATGAAAACGGAAAACTGGATGTGCAGACTTACTGGGAACCGACGTTCGACATCGATGAAAATCAGACGATTGAAAGCGTGGCGGACAAGCTGGACGGTGTCCTGGATGATTCTGTCAACAAGCACATCATCGCAGATGTGCCGGTATGTTCTTTCCTTTCAAGCGGGGTAGATTCCAGCTACGTGGCATACGAGCTGAAAGACAAGGTAGATCTTACGACATTCACGATCGATTTCGTGGAACAAAAATACAGCGAAGCACCGCATGCGAAAGAGCTGGCAGACGAGATTGGAGTCAAAAATATCGGAAGAAAAGTGTCTGCTGAAGAATACTTCCACGATGCGGAGAAGATCCAGTATTACATGGATGAGCCGCTGGCAAACCCGAGTGCGAATCTTCTGTACTACATTTCCAACCGGGTATCCAAAGACTTCAAGGTAGCCCTCTCCGGGGAAGGGGCAGATGAGATGTTTGGCGGCTACAATATTTACCACGAAAATATCTCCCTTGGGAACTATCAGAAACTTCCGAAATGGCTGAGAAAAGCGGTTGCGGCAGTCGTATCTCCGCTCCCGAAATTCAAAGGAAAAGGATTTTTGATCCGCGGAAGCAAAGACGTGGAAGAGCGTTATATCGGAAACAGCAATGTATTCAAATACGAAGAGAGAGATTCTTTCTTAAAGAAAAAATATCCTAGCAGAAATCCGCTGGATATCGCAAAAGAATTTTATGACAAAGTGCCGAATCTGGACGATGTCTCCAAAATGCAGTACCTGGATTTCAATATGTGGCTGCGCCAGGAGATCCTGCTGAAGGCGGACAAGATGTCTATGGCCAATTCTCTGGAGCTTCGCGTTCCGTTTATGGATATCGAAGTGTTCAAGACAGCAAGGACGATCCCTGCAAAATGCAAGGTCAATGATTCCAATACGAAGCTGGCATTCCGTGCCCTTGCGGACAGGAAGTTCAGCAAGAAGAGCGCAGAGCGCAAGAAGCTCATGTTCCCAAGCCCGCTTCCGAACTGGATGAGAGAAGACAAGTACTACCAGATGATTCGCAAAGAATTTGAAGGCGAAACCGCTGCGAGATTTTTCAATCAGGAGAAGATCCTGGCTCTTCTGGAAGAGCACAAAGGCGGAAAAGTCACACATTCTATTCAGATCTGGGTTGTGTACACCTTCTTGATGTGGTACAAAGCGTACTTCACAAACAATGGGGATCTGGAAAAAATAGAAGCGGACTGTGCGCATTAATTCGGTTTATTTCATATGGAGAAAGTTTGAAGGGCAGCCTGAACATAATGTTCAGGCTGCCCTTTTTGCAGTGTATCATTGATATGTAAAATCAGCGAGGCATCGTCACACCGAATCCGATATTCGGGTGGAATACGGAAAAAGCAAAATCTGCCAGGAAAAGAAGAACAAGTATTGCGCACAAGGCAATCCGGAGTACCCGGGGGATCCGTATGATCAGACTGTTCAGTTTCGGCGCTGCAAAGTAGAGAAAGAGGACACCGCCTGTCCCGAAGAGAAGAAGTCCTTCCAGGCAGACAAAGCCTTTGATATTGATCAGGGAATCCCGGTAATCCCACCAGCGCATTTGGTAAACATGCCAGAGTACGGATCCGGTCACAAACTCCATGATGCCAGCCATCAGCATAGTAAGAAAAAATACTTTTCGGGGACTGGAAGAAAAGCGCCGCAGGAAACATACGACAAAGGTGCCTCCGAATCCATAAATTGGAAGCCACGGTCCGAAAAGCATGCCGCGGTTTACGATCATTCTGTCATAATATACGTGAAGGAGTACCTCCCAAAGCCAGCCTACAAAGGAAAATATAAAGAACATAAGGATCAGGGCGGAGGCGGCGTAACGTTGTTTTCCGTTTTCCAGCCAGTCACGTTTTTCTGTTTTGATGAATTGTTTTACTGTTGTATATGCTTTTATCATAAAGTTCGCCTCCGATTTCATTCCTTTCATTTGACACTATTGTAAAACATAAAGTGAAAAAACTGTGAAAGCGCATCTTAGAATATTCTAAAGATTTGCATCTAAGTTTTAAGAATTTATGAAGCATGTAAATTTTGTGAAAGTCCTTTTTTGCAAGATGGAAATGTGGTATATTAGGGAGAGCAAAGAGACTTTCCGGGAGGATAGGAAGATGAATTTTTTAAGTATATTTGATGTTATCGGTCCGAATATGATCGGACCATCCAGTTCACACACGGCAGGAGCATGTTCTATGGCGCTGCTTGCAAGGAAGATGTGTCCGGAGCCGGTCAAAAAAGTAGTGTTTACTCTTTACGGATCTTTTTCAAAGACGTACCACGGACATGGGACAGACCGTGCGCTGCTTGGGGGTATGCTCGGTTTCGAGACGGACGATGCGAGGATCCGGGATGCCTTTGACTGGGCAAAAAAGATGGGTGTCGAGTATGAGTATGTGATCGACGAGAAGACTGTCACAGACCATCCGAACACAGCGGATATGGAAATCACAGGAGTAAACGGACACCATCTCTCCGTGCGGGGAGAATCCATCGGGGGCGGAAAGATCAAGATCGTCCGTATCAATGGAATCGATGTGGAATTTACAGGAGAGTACAGTACTCTCATTGTGCGGCAGATTGACAAGCCGGGTGTCGTGGCACACATTACACAGTGTCTCAGCAAAAATGATGTGAATATCGCATTCATGAGACTGTTTCGGGAAGACAAAGGGGCGACCGCTTTTACTGTCGTTGAATCGGATGAGAAGATTCCGGAAGAAATTCTGGATCAGATTCGTGAGAATAACAATGTGCAGGATCTGATGCTTGTGCAGATGTAGGAGGAAAGAAAAATGGATTTTATTTCAGGACAGACATTATTGGAAGTCTGTGAGAAAGAGCAGCTTCCGATCTCGGAAGTCATGAGACAAAGAGAAATCACATGCGGCACTCTGGATGAGAAGCAGGTACAGGATAAATTAAAAGAAGTACTCCGAATCATGAAAGAAGGGGTGCATGAACCTCTCCAAAATCCGAAGAAGTCCATGGGCGGACTGATCGGCGGCGAGGCAAAACTTGTGGCTGATCATGAGACAAAGGAGGATTCAGTGTGCGGCACAGTACTTTCCAGAGCCATCGCGTACAGTATGGCGGTGCTGGAGGTTAACGCTTCCATGGGACTTATTGTGGCTGCGCCGACAGCCGGATCCTCAGGTGTGCTTCCAGGCGTACTTCTGGCAGTCCGGGATACGAAAGGACTCTCAGATGAGATACTTTATAAAGGACTTCTAAATGCCAGTGCCATCGGATATATTTTGATGAGAAATGCGTCTGTATCCGGGGCTGAGGCCGGATGCCAGGCGGAAGTAGGAGCCGCATCAGCCATGGCGGCAAGCGCGGTCGTGGAGATGATGGGCGGTACGCCGAAGATGTGTCTGAGCGCTGCATCCACTGCCCTTTCCAACCTTCTCGGCATGGTGTGCGATCCGATCGCGGGACTTGTGGAAGCTCCTTGTCAGAGCAGGAATGCAGTAGGAGTGGCAAACGCCATTACCTGTGCGGAACTTGCCTTGAGCGGAGTAGAAAATGTCATCCCGTTCGATGAGATGGCAGAGGCTATGTACCGGGTAGGAAAGAGCCTTCCGTTTGAGCTCCGGGAGACAGCGATGGGAGGATGTGCCGGCACGCCGACAGGCTGCAGGCTTGGATGTGACATCTGTGGCAAATAGTTCAACTGGAAGGAGACGATGCGAATGAACAGACAAACGAAACCTTTGAAACCGTGGCATGGCGTCATTGTGCTTGGCCTGTCGGCGGTCTGTGTCTTTTTGATCGGGCCGGCTCTTGGGGAGCATATGGGGCTTTATGGCACTCTTGTGAGTGAACTTCTGCTGCTTTTAGTGGCAGTGGGCTGTACATGGATCTTTCAGGGGGATTTCCGGAGTGTGTTTCCCATCAGAAAACCGACCTTTTACGGGATGTTCGGAACCTTTCTTTTATGGATGGGTGTCCTGATCCTCACGCTTGCGCTGACGATGCTTATCACATATTTCTTCCCGGCAGAAATGCTTGGAACAAGTATGGGATTGTCTTATACCTTTATGGGAGTTCCGGCGCTGGTGGCGGTAGTCATCGTAGCAGTCATGCCGGCATTCTGTGAGGAAGCGGTATTCCGGGGAGTGGTATTCAACAGCTTCTGGCCTCTTGGGAGAGGAAATAAATGGATTCCGATCATTCTCACAGGGTGTATTTTCGGAGCTTTCCACGGAAGTATCTGGAGATTCTTTCCGACAGCGATTCTGGGGATTGCCATGGCATACATTTTGGCAGAGACGGGCAATATGGTATACGCGATGTTTTTCCATGCCATCAATAATCTTCTGCCGCTCCTGATGACATTTGCGCTTCAGTTTGTCTGGAGGATTATATACTTTGCCTCCAACAGTTCCTACGATGCTGCCATCTATGGTGCTTCGGCAAATTATGGGATTTCGTTTGCATCGGTAGGAGTTTACATTGCAGGAAGCGGGATTGGTCTATTTTTCATCTATATCGGCAACTTTCTGCTGCACAGAGGAAGACCGGGATATGAAGGAAAGATCTTTTCCGGAAAAAGAAAACGGCATTTGTATATTCTGATCATTGCATCGGCGGTACTGTTTTTCCTTGGAATTGCTTCCATCGTGGGATCGGCAGCAGCTCAGGGACTGGGGTACATGATGCGGTATCATCATTAAAAGATAGAAGGACAGAGGAAACATGGGATTAAAACAGGATTTTAATGTGAGACGACTGGAAGATCAGGGACGCTTTCTGGCGAAGCTGATCCTTGGAAAGGAGGAAGCATCTTACGAGCTTCCTCCATATGAAGAGATGGACAACGATGTGGACCGTCTGTATCGGAGAATTTTGGCGCTTGCAGACAAAGGAGAGATCAATCAGGCGGAGAATGAGCTTCTGGAAAGTCTCGAAGAAGGGGATTTCCGGATGTTTGAGATGGCGCTTTGCTTCTATCTGCATCTGGCAAGGTTTGATGCGGACTATCTGGAAGAACATGGATTTTCACGGGAGGAAGTAAGCGAAGGCATCGAAAACCTGGGGGCAGATTTTGGCGTCAGCGGACTTGAGATCAGTGCGGGGGCTTAGGAAGATGACAGAAAAAGGACGAATCCATATCTATTGCGGAGATGGAAAAGGGAAGACGACCGCGGCCATCGGACTGATTGTCCGGGCTTCCGGGCGTGGAAAGCGGACGCTGCTTGTTCGTTTTTTAAAAAAAGAAGACTCCGGAGAACTTTTTGTCCTGGATGCCATCCCTGAGGTGGAGAGGATGAAGATGCCGGATACGAAAGGATTTTACTGGACGTTAAAGGATGAAGAGAAAAAGGAGCTTAAAAAAGCGTACCATGATGCATGGGAAGTCATCCAAAAGAAAGCGGTATCCGGGGCATACGATCTTCTTGTCATGGATGAGCTGATGGCCGCGTACGGATACGGGCTTGTGCCTAGAGAAGAGGTAGTACGTTTTCTGAAAGAGAAACCGGAACACCTGGAAGTCGTCATGACGGGGAGAGATCCCGACGAAGCGATTCTATCTCAGGCAGATTATATCTCTGAGATCCGTGCAGTGAGGCATCCTTTTGAAAAAGGAGTCCCTGCCAGGGAAGGGATCGAATTTTAGTCGGGAACAAGAAGGAGGAAGAGTATGAGACTGCTGCACATATCCGATTTGCATCTGGGCAAAAGAGTCAATGAATACTCCATGCTGGAAGATCAGAAGGATATTTTGAAAAAAATCATAGATATCGCAGATCAGGAAAAAGCAGAAGGGATCCTGATCGCAGGAGATGTATACGATAAGCCGGTGCCGCCGGCGGAGGCGGTAAGGCTTCTGGATCAATTCCTGAACAGTATGGTAAACCGGAGCATTCCGGTTTTTTTTATAAGCGGGAATCATGATTCCCAGGACAGGCTGGCTTTCGGGGCAGCTCTTTTTCGGAAAAGCGGTGTGTACACGGCCGGGGAGACGCTGTGCGAAAAAATTACCGTGCAGGATGAATTCGGACTTCTGCATATCTGGATGATGCCTTTTCTAAAGCCGGCTTACGTAAAAGCGGCATGCCCGGGGGAGGATCCGGAGACGTACACGGACGCGGTGCGTATCGCTCTCGGGACGCAAAAGATGGATCCCGAAGAGAGAAATATCCTGATCGCACATCAGTTTGTCACAGGAGCAAAGACATGTGAGTCAGAAGAGCTTTCCATCGGAGGACTGGATCAGGTGGACGCTTCCGTGTTCGATGAGTTTGATTATGTGGCGCTTGGACACCTTCATCGTCCGCAAAGTGTCGGAAAGGAGAAGATCCGATATTGCGGGACTCCTCTTAAATATTCTTTTTCGGAAATCAGGGACAAAAAATCCGTGACCATTTTGGATATCCGGGAGAAAGGGAACACAAAGATAGAGACGATCCCCCTGATCCCTAAAAGGGATCTTGTGGAGATCCGAGGCACTTACATGGAACTGACAGCAAAAAGCTTTTATGAAAACCTGGATCCGGAAGCTTATTACCATATCACGCTGACAGATCCGGAAGATGTGCTGGACGCGCTTTCAAAGCTCAGGCTGATCTATCCGAATATGATGAAGATGGATTATGACAATGACAGGGCAAGGAGCCAGTCGGAATTTGAGGCAGCCAAAGAGATGGAGAGAAAAAGTCCGGAAGAACTTTTGGAGGAATTCTATGAGATGCAGAACGGACAGCCCTTATCGGAAAAGCAGAGAAAACTGGTGTTGGAAATGATGGAAGAAATCTGGGAGGGAAGTAAATGAGACCGGAAAACCTGATACTGTCCGCTTTTGGCCCCTATGCCGGAAGGCAGGAGATTCCATTTTACAAACTTGGGTCAAAAGGGATTTACGTCATAACCGGCGACACAGGAGCCGGCAAGACGACATTGTTTGACGCCATCACGTTTGTTCTCTATGGAGAGCCCAGCGGAAATTACAGAAAATCTGATATGCTTCAAAGCAAGTATGCGGGCGAAGGGGAGGAGACGTATGTGGATTTTACCTTTTCAGTAGGAAAAGAAGTGTACCGGGTAAGGAGAAATCCTGAATACGTAAGAAAAAAGAAGAGAGGAGAAGGATTCATCACACAGAAGGCAGATGCCATTTTGACGCTCCCGGACGGAACGGTCGTAACCGGAGCCAGGGCGGTAACGGAAAAATGTGAGGAAATCCTTGGACTTCGCCGAGAACAGTTTACCCAGATCGCCATGCTGGCGCAGGGGGAGTTTCAGAAGCTTTTGATGTCTTCGACGGAAGAAAAAAGCAGGATCTTCCGGATGTTGTTCCACACAAAGCCATACCAGATTTTTCAGGAAAAAATCAGGGAAAAGGCATCTGCCGTAAAAAAAGAGTACGAATTGCTCGATCGTGACATCCGGCATTACGCGGAAGAAATCTGCTGTCCGGAAGAAATGACGGAGGAAAAGAAACGCTGGGAAGAGGCACTCTTAAGTCCTCATGCAGAGGAATGGATTTCGGCAGCGGAGGAGATTGAGGAAAAGATCGAAGGAAAGATGAAAAAGTTGGATGAAACGATCCGGCAGGCAGAAGGACGGGCAGAGCATTCCGGGCAGAAGGTCCAAAAGACAGAGCAAGAGCTTCTTGCCAAAAAAGGGGAGAAAAAAGAAGAAGAAAAGCTGCTGAACTTGCTTTCGCAGGAAGAAGAAAAGAAAAAAGTACGGGATAAGGCGGAAGAAGAGGCAAAAGGGACGGAGGATTTAAAGGAGAGGATCGTAAGGGAGAAAGAACAGCTGGAAAAATACAAAGAGGCTGCCAAGACAGAGAAACAACTGGAGGAAAAGCGCCGTGAAGAATCAAAGACGGCCATGCTTCTGGAGAAAAAACAAGGGGAATATAAAATCAGGAAGCAGACACTTGAAAAAGTGAGAAAAGAACTTTCTGAATTTCCTGTGTCGGAAGAGCGATGGAAGAGTTTGGCGGAGGAAAGCCAGAGACTGGAAGAGCGGTACGGGAAACTGATCGCTTTTCGTGAAGTGTGCAGACAGTACCAGGATGCAGTGAGACGTCTGAAGCAGGAACAGGAACGGTATCTTCATATACGGGAGCAAAGCCAGGCTGTACAGGAGTCCTGCCTTGCCATGGAACGCGCCTTTCTGGATGGACAGGCAGGAATCCTGGCCGAACAGCTTTCAGAAGGAGAACCATGCCCTGTCTGCGGAGCAAAAGTGCATCCGAAGAAGGCGAAGCGTCCTCTCCACATTCCGGACGAGAAAAAGCTGAAAGAAGAAAAAGAGAAGCTTTCAAAAATACAGAAAAAAGAGGCGGAACAGAGCAGGCTGGCAGGCGAAGCAAAAGGGCAGCAGGAGACAACCGGGCGGAATCTGAAAGAACAGGCCAATATGCTTTGGACGCAGGAGATAAAAGGTCTTCAGGAAGCTTATACAATGATGAAGACAGAAGGGATCAGGCTGGAGGAAAAGCGGAAAAAACTCAAAAGTGAAGAGGAACAGCTGATATCATTTCGGGAGAGAAAGAAAGAACTGGAAACTCAGAAGAAGAGATTGGAAGAGACTGCGGAGAAAGATCAGGAGGAGATCCTGTTTTTGGAAAAGAGGATTGCGCAGTGCACAGCAGATCGGAAATCGATGGAAGAAAAACTGGAGGCAGATCGGAAAAAGCTTCTTTACTCTTCCTATGAAGAGGCGAGACAGGTTATCGCCGGGATGGAAGAAAGAAAAGAGCAGATGGAGATCAGGCTGGAGACAGCCAGAGCAGATTTCCGGACACTGGAGAACGAAATCGCAGCTTGCCGTTCTGCCATCCGGGTGTGGAAAGAACAGCAGGAAGAAAAAGGAAGCCAGGAGAGTGCGCTGATACGAAGAAAAGAAGAGATGGAGTTGGAAAGGAAAAAAGCTCTGGAAGAGAAGGCAGTCTGTCTGAAAGAAAAAGACCATCTTCTTCCAATATTAAGGACAAATAAGAGAGCAGTGCAGGAAATCAGAAGACTTTGCCAGAAGCAAAAAAAAGCGGAAGAGTCTTACCGGATTGCAGGCAGTCTCTCCGATACGGTAAACGGAACTTTGGCGGGGAAAGAGAAGATCATGCTGGAGACATATGTCCAGACTGCATATTTTGACAGAATTCTTTTGCGTGCCAACAGAAGGCTGCTTGTCATGACTGACGGACAGTATGAGATGACGAGAAAACGGACGGCGGCTGACAGACGAAGCCAGAGCGGGTTGGAGATCAATGTAATCGATCACTATAATGGCACGGAGCGTAGCATTCATTCTCTCTCCGGAGGGGAATCCTTCCAGGCGTCCCTTTCCCTGGCGCTTGGGCTCTCCGACGAGATTCAGGCGATGTCTGGCGGCATCCGACTGGAGGCTATGTTTGTGGACGAAGGATTCGGAACTTTGGACGATGAAGCACTTGAAAAAGCGGTAAAGGCCCTTGTGTCCATCAGCCGGGGGGATAAGCTTGTGGGTATCATTTCCCATGTGGCAGCGTTGAAAAATCGGGTCGAAAAAAAGATTGTTGTGACGAAAGACAAAACAGGAACAAGCAAGGCGGAAGTTGTGATCGGCTAGTATGCCGCGGGAATGTATAAAGAAGCCCAGGAGGGAAATCTTATAGATAGAAATATCTTATAGATAAGATCATCTGGGAGGCATTTATGGAGTCTATTTGGAAACAGACATATGAGATCGCAAGCAGACCTTCGCTTTGCGGGGATATACGGACAGAAGCAGTAGTAATTGGAGCAGGAATGACAGGGATTCTCACGGCATGGCAGCTGCAAAGAGAAGGAATCCGGACAGTTGTCCTGGAGGCAGATCGGATTGCATCCGGGCAGACAGGGCATACGACGGCCAAGATTACAGCCCAGCACGGAGATATCCTGGCAGATTTTGTGCGGGAAAAAGGGTTTAAGACAGCGGCAAAGTACGTGCGGGCAAATCTGGCAGCAGTCAAAGAGTATGAAAGGATCATATCCGGGGAAGGAATCTCCTGCGATTTTGAAAAGACAGATTCCTATGTCTACGGGCAGGAGGAAGAGCGAATGAAAGAGGAGGCAAAAGTGTCAAGACAGCTTGGCGCCCCGGCTTTTTTTGTGAAAGATATCTCGTTTCCAGTTTCCCACAAAAGCGCTGTGCGGTTTTCTGACCAGGCACAGTTCCATCCGTTGAAATTTGCAGACGCTCTGGCAAGATCTCTCACGATCTATGAGAAAAGTCCGGTAAAAGAAGTGGAAGACCATAAAGTGATCACACCTGGAGGAAGTGTTGCGGCAAAACACATCATTTTTGCAGCCCACTTCCCATTTGTGAATTTTCCGGGAATGTATTTTGCGCGGATGCACCAGGAACGATCCTATGTCCTTGCAATTTCCGGAGCAGGAACGATCGATGGAATGTACATCGGAACAGGAAAGAAAAGCTACTCGTTCCGACAATACGGAAAGTGGATCCTGTTTGGAGGAGAAGCCCACCGAACCGGAGAAAATGCGGAAGGCGGAAAATATGAGAAACTGAAAAGGGCAGCAGAACAATTTTTTCCGGGATGCCGCGTGGAAGCGGCCTGGTCTGCCCAGGACTGTATGACAGCTGATAAGATTCCGTTTGTCGGTACGTACGCTTCCTCGAAACCGGGATGGTATGTAGCATCTGGATTTCAGAAGTGGGGGATGACTTCCTCCATGGCAGCCGCCATGATTTTGCGGGATCAGATCTGTGAGAGGCCCAATCCATATGCGGATGCTTTTGCACCGGCCCGATTTTCTGTCGGGGAGATCGGTCCGGTTGGAAAAGACACCGGGACGGCGGTCAAACAGCTTGTAAGTCCCATCTTTCGAGGCGGGATCCGGTGTTCCCATCTTGGATGCCGACTCGTGTGGAATCCGGATGAACAGACATGGGACTGCCCTTGTCATGGGTCGCGTTTTGACCGGCAAGGCAGAAAAAAAGAAGGACCCGCACAGAAAGGGATCTGCTGTAAAGATGCACAATGAGCATTGTCTTTTCATATGGTAATAAAAAAAGGATATGCAGAATATGGCATTTGTTTCCTATCAAAAAGTGACAGGGATCATCCAGAATATTCGAAACGGATCCTCGTGCTGTACGCTGATCGTATCGATCATGACACAAAACGGGACAGTAAATATGGCAGTATCCCAGGATACGATGGTCGTGGACTGCGTAAGGCTGCGCCCGGGGATGCGCGTAGCGGCTTTCTATGACAGCAATCTTCCGGTTCCGGCTATCTATCCTCCGCAGTACCAGGCTGAGATTATCACTCTCCTTCGGAGAAACCAGGAAGTAACGCTTCGCTATTTTGACGAGACACTGACCGCGGAAGACAACTCTCTTCGCCTTAATATTTCCCCGGGAACGAACATCGAGACGATCAACGGACAACGATTCCTCTGTGATCCGGGGAATTCGGATCTCCTTGTATACTATACGGCCACGACATTCAGCATTCCTCCGCAGACATCTCCGCAGAGGATCATTGTCGTCTGCCCTGCGCAGTAACATAAAAAGGTAGGCGGATGGAAAGGGGTATTTTCCGTCCGCCTGTACTGATTGCGTTATTGGAGAGACGGTTTTCGAAAACCGCCTTTTTTATTACACCAATCCCGATAGGAGTCGGGCCGGTGTGGACGCCGATAGTCGCGCCGATCTGACAAACAGGGAGTGGATCAATCTGATCAAAAGAGGAAGATAGTTTCTGGAGCAGCATGTCATGCAAAAGCTGGCCTTCTTGCTTCTCATGTCCGTATCCGATGATCAGACTGCATTCCTTGGGAGTGCACTGGTGGTCTTTAAAATACTGAATACAAAGGTCACAGAGTGACTCCAATGACCGGCGGCCCCTTTTGATGCCGGCAGAATGAATTTCCCCATCATAGAATGTGATCAGCGGTTTTACATTTAAGAGAGAGCCGGCAGTCTTTGCTACTTTTCCGATTCGCCCTCCGTGTTCCAGATGATCCAGTGTGTCCACAGTAAAAAAGATCCGGGCAGAAGGAATCAGATTCTTCATGCATGCTTCGGCCTGAAGGACGGACAATCCGCTGTCTCTCAGGCGGCACAGTACAAGGACGAAGATTCCCTGCATCAAAGTGGCAGCCATGGAATCCAGAACGACAACCTGGGTGTCCGGGTAGGTTTCAGACAGCATATCGCGCGCGATCTTGGCTGACTGGATACAAGAGCTTAATTTGGATGAAATGCACACACAGAAAATATCCTGGCCAAGCCGGGCTTTTTCTTCGAAGATGCGATAGAAATCTTCTGGTGAAGGTGCAGCCGTCTTCGGGTAGACACAAGGGAAGTCCACCATCCGCTGGTAGAAATCTGGAAGTTTTAGTTCCGCTCCTTCTTTTAAATAGTCTGTACCATTAAATGATACGAGAAAATGAACAATACGAATGTCCTTTTGGCGGAGAATCTCTTCCGGAAGATCGCAGGATCCGTCGCAGATAATGCTAAATTTCTGTTCCATTTACAACGCCTCCGTTTTTATTCCTATACTGATGTCGGGATCAAAGGGGGGCTCCTGACATTATGATATCATTGTAACAGTTCTATGCAAAAAAGGTAAGATTTTATTTGTTTTTGTGTGCGTAAAACCCAGGAATGGCCTGATTGACAGTGATTTTTCAAGATGGTATTATGAGAAAGAAAATGCGAGGGATGCTGACAGGCATCCCTGTTTGGTGTACGCTCATAATGGACAGGAGGCGAAGATGAAAAAAGCAATACTTGCAGTCAGTTTTGGAACGAGTTATCTGGATACACTGGAAAGGACGATCGGCGCCATAGAGCGGGAAGTGCAGGAAGCATTTCCAGACCGAAAAGTCTATCGGGCTTTCACAAGCGGCATGGTCCTCCGGAAGCTGAGAGAAGAGATGGGGATCCACATTATGGATGTGGAGGAGGCGGTGTTGGCCATGGAGCGCGACGGTGTGGAAGAAGTGTTTGTCCAGCCTACTCATATTATAAACGGATACGAATACGAAAAGATGAAAATTATGCTTCAGCCGTACAGAGCGAGATTCGTTCGTATGGAGATGGGAATGCCGCTTCTTTCTTCTGTGGAAGATTACAGTGAAGCTGTCCGCGCAGTCATGAAAGAAGCGGGACTGGAAAAGAACGAGACTCTTGTACTTATGGGACACGGAACCGAACATCACACAAATGCGGCGTATCCGGCTCTGGATTATATGTTCTGGGCAGAAGGATTCCGGAATGTGGTTGTCGGAACAGTGGAAGGATTTCCGAAAATCAGGGATGTCATACGCAAATTAAAAGAGCAGAAGGCGGAGAAACTGCTTCTCATGCCATTCATGATCGTAGCTGGAGATCACGCCAGAAACGATATGGCCGGGGAAGAGGAAGGATCCTGGAAATCCATGTTGGAAAAAGCAGGGTTTCAGGTACGGATATGCATGAAAGGCCTGGGAGAGATGGACGGGATCCGCAGAATGTTTGTCCGTCATTTGTCAGAAGCGGAGGAAAAGAAAAGATGAGAGGAAAATTATATGGAGTAGGCGTTGGACCGGGAGAGAGCAGCCTGATGACACTGAAAGCGGTACGGACGATAAAAGCCTGCGATATCATCGCTGTACCGGTGTCCGATCCAGGTCTGGAGATGCCGGTGTACGAAGAAGCGGGAGAGAAAACGTATGCAGGATATAAACAGGAATGTGTGGCATACCAGACAGCACTGCAAGAAGTACAGGAGATGCAGGAGCGAGGAGTTTTGTATCTTCCGATGCCTATGAGTAAAGAAAAAGAAAAACTGAAGGCAATCCACAATGCAGATGCGGACTGGATAAGAAAGGCGCTGGACAAAGGTCAGTCCATCGCTTTCTTGACACTTGGAGATCCGTCCATCTATTCTACCTATCTGTATCTTCATAAGCGGATATGCAAAGAAGGATACGAAGCGGAGATTATCCCCGGTATCCCATCTTTTTGCGCAGCTGCCGCAAGGCTTTCGATAGGATTGGCTGAAAACAAAGAGCAGATCCACATCCTTCCGGCATCTTATGGAGTGGAGGAAGGAATAAAGCTCCCGGGAACAAAGATATTGATGAAGGCAGGAAAGAAGATGCCGGCTGTGAAAGAAGCGTTGAAAGATGGACATCATTCTTTCTGGATGGTGGAAAACTGTGGAATGTCAGAAGAAAATATCTACGAAAGGCCGGAGGATGTACCGGATGATCCGGGCTACTTTTCTCTGATCATCGTGAAAAAACGGGAAGGGTAAGAAAAAATGGAAAGACAGATAAGGATTGGAAGCAGGGAGAGCATACTGGCAGTACGTCAGGCTCAGATCGTAAAAGAAGAGCTTCTGAAAGCCAGCCCGGGTTTGGAGATAGAAATCGTGACGATGAAGACAACAGGAGACCGCATTCTGGATAAAAGTTTGGAGAAAATCGGAGGAAAGGGACTTTTTGTGAAAGAGCTGGATTATGCTCTTTTGGAGGGAAAGATTGATCTGGCCGTTCATAGCCTGAAAGATATGCCTATGGAAATTCCGGAGATGCTTCCGATACTTGCGCTTACCAGGCGGGAGGATCCGAGAGATGTCATGATTCTGGAGCCGGGTAAAAAAAGTCTGATTCCCGGAGATATCATTGGCTCATCCAGCAAACGAAGAACTCTGCAGGCAGGGAAACTGTACCCGGGATGTATATTCAAAAATATAAGAGGCAATGTACAGACTCGTCTTCAGAAGCTGGAGCAGGAAGAATACAATGCCACGATACTGGCGGCTGCCGGGCTTCGCAGGCTTGGAATGGAAAACTGTATAACCCGCATTTTTTCTATAGATGAGATGATTCCTTCGGCAGGGCAAGGAATCCTTGCGGTACAGGGAAGGAAAGGAGAGAAGATCCCGGGGATAGAATCGGTTGCTTGTCCGGACAGCATATGGGCGGCAAAGGCTGAGCGGACGTTTGTCAGAACATTAGACGGAGGCTGTACTTCCCCTGTAGCTGCATTTGCCAAGGTCTGCGGCAATGAGATCTTTTTGCGTGGGCTGTATTACCACGAAGCGGCCGGGGAATATGTGACGGGATCGATATACGGAGATACGACAAGAGGAGAAGCGCTGGCAGAGGAGCTGGCTAATATCCTGAAAGGAAAGTATGAATGATGGAAAAGAAAAGGATGGACGGGAAGGGATCAGAAAAGAAAGGAAAAGTCTGGCTTGCAGGGGCAGGTCCGGGAGACGCCGGGCTTCTCACATGGAAGACGGTTTCTCTGCTTAAGACTGCTGATGTGGTCGTCTACGATGCTCTCGTCAGTACCGAGATCCTAAGTATGATCCCGGACCAGACTGAGATGATCAATGTAGGAAAACGCCGGGATCATCATCTCGTACCACAAGAAGAGATCAACCGTATTCTTGCAGAAAAAGCGAAAGAAGGAAAGCAGGTGGTCAGGCTAAAAGGGGGAGATCCGTTTGTGTTCGGAAGAGGAGGAGAAGAGCTGGAATTTCTGGAATCGGAAAGGGTTCTTTTTGAAGTGGTTCCGGGGATTAGTTCCTGCACGGCAGTTCCGGCTTATGCGGGGATTCCGGTCACACACAGAGACTGTGCATCGTCCTTTCATGTGATCACGGGACATATGAAAAAGGGGAAAACGCCGGACATAGATTATGAAGCCCTTGTCAGGATGAACGCGACTCTTGTTTTTCTCATGGGAGTTACGGCTCTGGAAGAAATCTGCGAAAATCTGATCCGGTTCGGCATGTCTCCTGAAATGCCGGCAGCTGTCGTTTCAAACGGGACATGTAAGGACCAAAAAGCACTTACATCCACGGTAGCGCTCCTTCCGGAAAAGGTAAAGGAAGCTAGGATTGGAGCGCCGGCAGTCATCGTTGTAGGAAAAGTATGCACGTACGGAGAACGCTTCCAATGGATCGAAAAGCTTCCCCTGGGCGGCCGGCAGTACATTGTCACAAGACCTGGAAAGCAGAACGAAAGATTGGCTGAGCAACTTCGAATGCTTGGAGCTCGTGTTATCGAATGTTCCGCTATTTCCACAGAAGCATTGCAGTCTGAAGAGGAAAGAAGAAAGATACGGGAAGCATTGTATGGAATCAAAGAACGGATCGAAAGTCAGGAAACGAATGAGTGGATCGTCTTTACAAGCGCTGTTGGAGTAAAGGAATGGTTTATTTTCCTTGATGAGGAAGAAATGGATGTACGGAGCTTTTGGAAAGCGAAGTTTGCGGTCATCGGGAAAGGGACAGCGCAGGAGCTTAAGCATCATGGGATTCGTCCGGACTTGATACCGGAAATATACGAGGCAGGGGAACTTGGAAAACTTCTGGCATCCTGTGTGAAACCAGGAGATCATGTGACAGCATTTCGGGCAAGGGAAGCTTCCAAAGAGCTGTTTCCTCCAATCCGGGACGCCAAAGCCATATGTGCGGATATTCCGGTTTATGAAACGATCACAAGGATGCACGCGGAGCTGAAAGAGCGAATTTGTAAGCTGACCCGTGAGCAGCAGATTGACGCTGTCCTTTTTACAAGCGCGTCTACCGTAAGAGGATTTGCCAATATTTTTTCTGGAGAGGAGCAAAAGCAGATATTGTCTGAGAGCTTTGCACTTTGCATCGGGCGAAAAACCAAGGAGGAAGCAATGCGGTTCGGAATGAAGGCGAAT
Source organism: Sellimonas sp. (assembly GCF_047234585.1). Lineage (NCBI taxonomy): Bacteria > Bacillati > Bacillota > Clostridia > Lachnospirales > Lachnospiraceae > Sellimonas > Sellimonas sp. The sequence goes on from NZ_JBKSWG010000005.1 coordinate 57,557, forward strand.
GTGTCTCGGGAAGCTACCGTGGACAGCATGGTAGAGAAGCTTCTGGAGAACTCTTTGTCGAAGTAAATAAAAATAAGTAAAAATGTGAAAATTTTACCAAAGTGTTCTTTTTTCTCCTTTTTTGAAAGAACAAAATATGTGCAATAAGCACAAAAAATGGGAAGTAAAAATATAAAATACATACAAAATAACTCCTTGCGGTAAAAAACGCTTTACTTTTCCAAAGTAAAATATTATAATGAGTTTACCAGTAAAAATACGAAAAGGGAGGAAAACAAAATGAAAAAAAGAATGGCAGTAATCTGTATGCTGATGTTGTCCGTCACAACAATCCTTGGCGGATGTGGAAGCAAAGATGACGGTTCCGACGGGGGCAAGACAAAAATCCGTTTTGCCACATGGGATGTTGCTGAGGACGTAGACAAGCAGCAGGACCTCGTGGACAAATTCAACGAGGAACACGATGATATCGAAGTTACGCTGGAAGCGTACGGAAGCGAGTTCGATACGAAGATCAGCGCAGGTATGGGTTCCGGAGATACCCCGGATGTAATGTATATGTGGAACTATCCGGCATATTACGATGGACTGGAACCGCTGGATGACTACATATCAGAAGAAGGGGAAGAATACAAGTCCAACTTCTATGACACACTTTGGGATTACAACACAATGGACGGAAGCATTTACGGAATCCCGGTTGGATTTACGACGCATTGCCTTTTCTACAACAAAGATATCTTTGCAGAAGCCGGAGTAGAAGAACCGACTGCAGATTGGACATGGGATGACCTTCAGGCTGCGGCAAAGACGATTTCTGAAAAGACAGATGCGAAAGGATTTTCTTTCCAGATGAAACCAGACCCGTACGACTTTGAAATGCATCTTTGGAGCAATGGAACAGCTTACTGTTCAGAAGACGGCACAATGGATGGAAACATCAATTCCGATGCGTCCAAAGAAGTGTTCCAGATGTTCCAGGATATGGAAGAGGAAGGCTATGCGATAGCTACAGAAGGAGACGGAACAGACGAATTCCGTGCAGGCAACTCCGCAATGTATGTATACGGATCCTGGTCTATCAACACGTTAAATGAAGACGGATTAAACTATGGCGTAACGACAATCCCGGCATTTGCAGATGCAGGTCAGGATTCTGTCAGCATCCTGAGCTCCTCTGGTCTTTCCATGTCAAAAGACAGCAAGAACAAAGATGCAGCATGGGAATTCATCAAATACTGGACAAACGAAGAGTGCAACAAGGTACGTATCGGTACAGAACTTCCGGTCCTGAACTCTGTGGTAGAGTCTGAAGGTATCATGGATCAGGTCGAATATGCTCCGTTCTACACAATGCTTGAGCAGAGCCAGGGACATACACCGGCAAGCTTCATCATTGAAGACTGGTCCGAAGTATCTGAAAATCTGTCCTTATCTTTTGAACAGATCTTCAATCCAAGCTCTATGCAGGACGTAGATGAAGTTTTGGATAACGCTGCAAAATAGTAACCAGAAGGGAGGAGACAAACTCCTCCCTGATTTAGGAGAGAGATCTATATGAAGAAAAAGAACTTTTTAAAAGCGGCAACTCCGTATTTGTTCATTTTGCCGTGGATCATCGGATTTCTGGTGTTTACACTGGGACCACTGGTCTTCTCGTTGATTATGAGCTTTTTTGACTGGCCGTTGACCGGCGAAAAAGCGTTTATCGGAATTGGAAACTACATCGAAATGTTTACCCAGGACGACCAGTTTTGGAAATCCCTTGTGATCAGTTTGAAGTATGCTGCGATTTTCGTGCCGCTGAACCTGATCCTGGCTCTGTTTTTGGCGATGCTCATCACACAGCCGCTGCGCGGAGTGAAAGTATACCGTGCCATCTTCTACATACCGGCTGTCATCTCAGGTGTAGCGACATCCATTATCTGGAGCTGGCTTTTGAACAGCGACTACGGCGTGATCAACTATCTTCTGTCTTTGCTTGGGATTGACGGACCGGACTGGCTGGTAGACCCTGCCTGGGCTCTGTTTGCGGTTATCCTGGCAAGTGCGTTCGGCGTCGGGACAATGATGCTTGTATTCTATACTGACATGAAGAATATTTCCACGGAGATTTACGAGGCGGCTTCCCTGGATGGAGCAGGTCCGGCAAGGAAATTTTTCAGCATTACCCTTCCGATGATCACGCCGACACTGCTGTTTAATCTGATCACTTCCATTATCAGTTCTTTCCAGCAGGTAACGCTCGTTATGCTGCTGACAGGAGGCGGACCGCTTCAGTCTACATACTTCTATGGACTGATGACATACAACAACGCCTTCAAGCACCACAAGATGGGATATGCCAGCGCCAATGCGTGGGTAATGTTCATCATTATCCTGATTCTGACAGCTCTGGTATTCAAATCTTCTTCCGCATGGGTATTCTATGAATCAGAAGTAAAAGCGGAAAAGAAAAAGAAAAGGGGAGGGAAATAAGTTATGAAAATGTCAAAGAAAACAAAAGTTGTCCTGTATATCCTTTTGACGATTGTAGCAGTTTACTTCCTGTCCCCGTTCATTTATATGTTCTTTACGACGTTTAAGACGGAGACAGAGGCCATCGCTTATCCGCCGAGCCTCTTCCCGGAAGAATGGAATTTTTCAAACTATATCGATGCGTGGACATCTCAGCCGTTTGGCACATACTTTATCAACTCTGTTCTTGTTACCGTACTTACAACAGCCGGAACGATTTTATCCAGTTCCCTTGTTGCATATGGGTTTGCAAGGTTCCGTTTTAAAGGGAAAAATATTCTGTTTATGATCCTTCTCGCAACGATGATGATTCCGTGGGATGTTACGATGATCCCGCAGTATATGGAGTTCAACATGTTCGGATGGATCAATACACTGCTGCCGCTGATCGTTCCTACGTGGTTCGGATCTGCGTACTACATATTCCTGATGCGGCAGTTCCTTATGGGTATTCCGAAAGATTACGAGGAAGCGGCGCGGCTTGACGGCGCAAATACATTCCAGATTTACTGGAAGATTTTTATGCCGATCCTGAAGCCTTCTTTGATCATGGTAGGCGTGCTGAATATGCTGACTGTATGGAATGACTACCTTGGACCATTGATTTTCCTGCAGGACAGAACCAAGTACACACTTGCTCTCGGTCTTGCATCATTCAAAGGGGTACATTCCACACAGATCATTCCGATGCTGTGTATCACAGTCATCATGATCATCCCACCGCTGCTGATCTTCATTTTTGCACAGAAGTACATTGTTGAGGGCACAAGCGGTTCCATTAAATAGTAAAAAGACAGCCAGATAGAACCGGCCATAAGAGAAGAAGTGCGTTCTATCTGGCATTCTTAGATTTCAGAGACAAGGAGTAAAGATATGACACAGAGAATGAAAAAAAGATGGGAAAATCAATGCCTTGAAGCCATCGGCAGACGGGAAGCCCGGACAGCGTTTTATCAGGATTCCCTGGAAAGGATGAGTCTGAACGGAGAGTGGAGCTTTCTGTATCTGGAGGCCCCGGAACTTTCGCCGGAAGGATTTGAAAAAGAAAAGGCACAGGAAGAGTGGGATACGATTGATGTCCCTTCAGTATGGCAGCTTCGGGGATATGACAACATGCATTACACAGACGTCCTTTATTTGTTCCCTGTGACCCCCCCGTATGTTCCGACAAAGAATCCGACAGGTATTTACAAAAAGACAGTGTGTCTGTCCGAAGAATGGACAGAGAAAGACACCATTTTGAAATTCCACGGGGTAGACAGCGCCTTTGACGTGTGGGTAAACGGACAGCATGTCGGATACAGCAAGGTCAGCCGACTTCCGTCTGAGTTTGATATTACGGAATATGTAAAAGCAGGGGAAAACGATATCACGGTCCGCGTCTACAAGTGGTCCGACGGAACATACCTGGAAGATCAGGATATGTGGTGGCTTTCCGGCATTTACAGAGACGTGGAACTCATCAGTGAACCGAAACAGGCTGTCTACAGCTGTGCTGTGGACGGAAGTCTGGATGAATTCTATAAGGATGGGATCTTTACGGCGGACATCACACTGAAGCAGGAACAGGCAGAGGGAAGCTATATCCTGGAATACAAAGGGGAGAAGATTTTCGAGGGGACATTCTGCGCGGAAGATGGAACAGTCCATGTGGAAGAGCGGATCCCGGATGTGAAAAAATGGACGGCAGAGACGCCGGAACTCTATACCTTCACAGTCGTCACAGAAGATCACAAAATACAGGTAAGAGTCGGATTCCGCAAAATCGAAATCAAAGACGGAAATTTCCGGGTAAACGGACAGGTCATCCTTCTGAACGGTGTCAACCACCACGATTACAATCCGAAAGAGGGACGCTGCGTGACATATGACCAGATGAAGGACGATATCATTCTGATGAAGCAGTACAATATGAACGCAGTGCGCTGCTCCCATTATCCGGCCAACGAATATTTCTATGATCTCTGCGATGAATACGGTCTTTACGTCATCGATGAGGCAGACCTGGAATGCCACGGATTTGAGTGGGTGGAAAATTATACGTGGATCACAGATGATCCGGAATGGGAAAAAGCTTATGTGGACCGCAGTGTGAGGATGGTAAAACGGGACAGAAACCATCCGTGTATTATCATGTGGTCCATGGGCAACGAATCTTCCTTCGGATGCAATTTCCGCAAGGCGGCAGAAGCGATCCGCAGGCTGGATTCCACAAGGCTCATCCACTATGAAGGGGACTTCGAAGCGGAAGTGACAGATGTCTACTCCACGATGTATACAAGACTCAAAGGCTTAAAAGAGATCGCAGAGTATAAAGTGAAAGGGCAGAAACCGCATGTGATGTGCGAGTACGGCCATGCTATGGGCAACGGACCTGGAGGGCTGAAAGCATATCAGGATATGTATCGAAAATACAAACGGCTTCAGGGCGGATTCCTGTGGGAATGGTATGACCACGGAATCTACACGGAGGAAGACGGACATACATATTACCGTTACGGGGGAAATTATGGAGATTTCCCGACAAACGGAAACTTCTGTATCGACGGGATCCTGATGCCGGACCGCACGCCATCCCCTGCGCTTCTGGAGTACAAGCAGGTTATCGCTCCGGTTGAGATCGCAAAAGTTCCAGGAAAGAAGACGGAACTTCTTGTGAAAAACTATTATGATTTCCTCAGCCTGGAAGGAGTTGTCCTTCGGTGGGCTCTGGAAGAAGAGGGGACGGTACTCCAGGAAGGAGTCGTTGACACGTTGAAGGCAAAACCGCACGGAGAAGAAAAGGTATCTGTCCCGGTTGTGCCGTTTGAATTAAAGGAAAACAAAGATTATTATCTGAGGGTTAAGGCATGTCTGAAGGCGGATGAAGCGTTTGCAAAAGCGGGACATATCATTTCCGACGTACAGTTTCCGCTGGAGATCCGCCGGGATGTTTTTGCAGAGAGGGAGAGAAAAGATTCCCTTCAGATCCGGGAAGAAAATGGAATCCTTACTGTGGAAAACAAAGAAATTACGGCCAGATTCCATACCGTATTCGGAAAGCTTCTTTCGATTGAAAAGGACGGGAAAACGTATCTGACAGACGGGCCGGAAATGACGGTATACCGTGCGACGATCGACAACGATATGTACAAGAAAGAAGACTGGATGAACAAATACTTCCTTCAGAAAGGAAGCGAACAGACGGTATCTTTTGAATATAAAGAGATGGGAGACAGAGTCGTAGTTGTCTTCGACAAATACTTTGGATGTCTGAATCAGTCATGGGGATTTGAGTGTGAATATGAATATACCGTATTCAGCTGTGGACAGGTAAGAGTTTCCATCGACGGAAAAACTGTGCAGAGAGGAAAACTGGAACCGGAATTTCTGCCGCGTATCGGAGTATGCATGAAAGCGTCAAAAGATCTTCAGAATACAGTGTGGTACGGCATGGGGCCTGGAGAAAACTATCCGGACAGCAAGGCGGCGTGCGCAATGGGAATCTACCGCAGCACCGTGGACGGCATGCACACAGACTATGTATTTCCACAGGAAAACGGACATCGGGAGCAGGTAAAATGGTTCGGGCTTTCGGACGGAAAGCAGACGATGCTCTGCAAGGCGCAGGGCGAACTTGGCCTGAACATTGCAAACTATACAGATGAAAGTCTCGAAAAAGCTAGGCATCCGTATGAGATTGAAAAGAGCGACGATGTGATCCTGCATCTCGATTACCTTCATTCCGGACTTGGAAGCAACAGCTGCGGAGAAGAACAGTTGGAAGAATATAAAGTAAAACGCCAGGATTTCTCCATGACATTTACATTTTCCCTTGTAAATGCAGGACAGGAGGAAGCCGAAGCCGGAAAGCAGTATCTGGATTAGAGGACGCACAGGAAAGGAGTACAAAACATGATCAGAGATATTTTTGCAGAGCCGTGGAGGGAGAACATAGGGACAGATGACTGGGTGATTCTTCAGGATCGTTACGATCCGGAAGAAAACCTGAAATATGAAAGCCTGTTTGCTCTTTCCAACGGGTATCTCGGAATCAGGGGAAGCTACGAAGAAGGGACAAAAATCACACTTCCATATCTTTATATCAACGGTGTGTTTGATAAGTCCGAGACATTTATGAGAGAGCTGGCCGCTTTGCCAAACTGGCTTGGCATCCGCCTTTATGTGGAAAAAGAATTGATCGGCGTGGAAAACTGTGAGATATTGGAGTTCGCAAGAGCGCTGGATATGAAGCAGGCCGTCCTCTACAGACATACTGTCCTGAAGGACAAGAAGGGAAGGATCACAAAGATCGAAGGAAGACGGTTTGTGAGCAGAGACAATGTCCACCGCATGGGAATCGAACTTTTGGTAACGCCGATGAACTACAGCGGAATCATTGAGGCGGAAAACATCATCGACGGTACGATCGTAAATTTTTATGATGCACCACGATTTAAAGTAAAACACATGTACCAGACAGCCAACGAACGTCTTGGGGAAGATGGCGTCTACATGGAGACTGCCACCAGAGACCGCCATCTCCATGTGGGATGCGGGTGCAGGCTGGAAGCATATAAAGATGGTCAGCCAGTTATGGGAAACCGCATGTTCAACGCCTTCGGAGAGCAGGCCGTGGAATTTGGAGACGTGCATGTAAAAGAAGGAGAATGCGTGCGTTTTGTGAAGTACGTATCGATGTACACGGAGCGGGAATGTCCGGCTTACGCACTTCACACGACGATCAAAGACGAAGTGGACCGTTTTGCCGGGGAAGGATTTGGAGCGGAACTGGAAAAACACGCCAAAGTGTATGAAAAGATGTGGCAGGAGGCAGATGTCCGCATCAACGGAGACTTTGAGCTGGACCGCGCAGTACGTTTCAATATCTTCCATCTGATGAGCACCGGAAATGAGACTGACGACCGTGTGAGCGTTGGAGCAAAGCTTCTCACGGGAGAAGAGTACGGGGGACATGCATTCTGGGATATCGAGCTTTTTATGCTGCCGTTCTTCTCCTATGTGTTCCCTCAGATGGCCAAAAATATGGAGACATACCGTTACCATCTTCTGGATGCGGCCAGAGACAACGCCCGGAAAAACGGGTTCAAAGGCGCACAGTATCCTTGGGAATCCGCAGATGACGGAACGGAACAGTGCCCGGACTGGACCATCGAGCCGGACGGGACATGTTACCGTTGCTATGTGGCAGTATACGAACACCATGTAACTGCAGACGTGGCTTATGGAATTTACGATTATGTGAAAATCACAAATGATAAAGACTTCCTTTTAAATGAAGGGGCGGAGATTCTCACAGAGACAGCCCGGTTCTGGGCAAGCCGGTGCGAATATATTCCGGAGAAAGACCGGTACGAGATCAACCAGGTAACAGGACCGGACGAATGGCATGAACCGGTGGACAATAATCTTTATACAAACTATTTTGCAAGGTGGAATCTGAGATACGTCATGGTTCTTACGGAGCAGATGAAGAGAGAATACCCGGATGCGTACGCCTCTCTTGCAGAAAAGACCGGACTTACGGACGAAGAAGTAAAAAGCTGGGATGAAGTGCAGAAAAAGATCTACCTTCCAAGAAAAGAAGGAACCAACCTTCTGGAACAGTTTGAAGGATATTTCGATCTGCACGATGTAGTAATCGACAAATACGATGAAAACGACTGGCCGATCCGTCCTGAGGCACTCAACCATTATCCAAAAGGAGAGACGCAGATCTTAAAACAGCCGGATGTCGTCCTGCTTCTGCATCTTCTGGGGGAAGAGTTTGATAAAGAGCTGATCAAAGAAAATTATGACTATTACGAAAAGAGGACGCTCCATGGTTCATCGCTGAGCCCGAGTATCTACTCTGTCATGGGACTGAAGGTAGGGGATGACTCCAGAGCGTACCGCTATCTGAGAAGAGCGGCGTTTATCGATCTTCTCAACCTTCAGAAAAATACAAGAGAAGGAATCCATGCAGCCAACGCAGGCGGAGTATGGCAGACGGTTGTGTTTGGGTTTGCGGGGGTATCCATTGAAGAAGGAATATTGAAAATCTGCCCGAATATGCCAAAAGAGTGGACCGATCTCACGTTCCGGCTCCACTACTATGGATCCTGGATCGAGATCACGGTATCGGGCGACAATACGGCTTCTGTGAAGCTTCTCTCAGGGGAGCATGCCAAAGTAAATATCAATGGAAGCATACAGGAAATTTAGACGGGAGGACAGACAGATGAAAAAATGGTGGTCAATCGGCGGCCTTGTGCTTGTGACGATCATATGGGGAGGCGGATTTACAGCCAGCGATATCGCTCTTGAAAGTATGACCCCATTTCAGATTATGGCGGTGCGTTTCTTTCTCGCAGCTGTGCTGATGGGGATCATCAGTATCCGTTCTCTGAAAGGCATGAAGAAGGAAGAAATCATGGCAGGGACGCTGATGGGGATTGCGCTTTTTGCGGCTTTTGCACTGCAGATCGTGGGGCTTCAGTACACGACTCCGTCAAAAAACGCTTTCCTTACGGCCCTCAATGTCGTGATCGTTCCTTTTATCGCATTTCTCATACTGAAAAAGAAAGTGGGACCGAAAGGGATCCTGGGAGCGGTCATGTCAGTGATAGGCGTGGCGCTCCTTTCCCTCCAGGGAGATCTTACACTGGGGCTTGGCGATGCGCTCACACTTCTGTGTGCGGTGGGATTTGCTTTTCAGATTTTTTTTACAAGCGAATTCGTAAAAAAATACAGGGCATCAGTTCTGAACTTTGTGCAGATGGCAACAGCTTTCATGCTGTCGCTGGTTTTTATGATCTTCCTGAAAGAAACCAGATTTCAGGTTACAACAGACGGATGGCTTGGCGTACTTTATCTTGGCGTGGTAAGTACGACCATATGTTATCTGATCCAGACAATTTGTCAGAAATATGTGGATGAGACGAAGGCGGCTATCATTTTGTCCATGGAGTCCGTTTTTGGAACATTGTTTTCCGTGATCATACTGCACGAAGTTCTCACGCCGCGTATGATCGTGGGAAGTCTTATTATCCTTGCGGCGGTGATCATTTCCAATCTTGCGGAAACGGAAGCGCCGCAGAAAGCTTAGTGGGAGGAATGGAAAGATGAAATACAAAGCAGTGATTTTTGACCTCGACGGCGTCATCTGTTTTACAGATAAGTACCATTACCAGGCGTGGAAAACGATCGCCGACGAACTTGGCATCCCTTTTGACGAAAAGATCAACGACCGTCTGCGGGGAGTCAGCAGGATGGAAAGTTTTGAAATCATTCTGGAAAAATATGACGGCACAATGACGCAGGAAGAAAAAGAGTCCTGGACAGAAAAGAAAAACAACATCTATAAAGAGCTTTTGAAAAATATGAGCCCGGCAGATCTGACAGACGAAGTAAAAGAGACGTTGGATGCGCTCCGGGAGAGAGGGCTTTTGCTCGCTATTGGATCATCCAGCAAAAACGCCCGTTTTATCCTCGGACAGATTGGGCTTGGGGACTATTTTGACGCGATATCCGACGGCAACAATATCACGAAATCCAAACCAGATCCGGAAGTGTTCGTAAAGGCAGCAGAGTATCTTGGCGTGGACCCGGAAGGATGCCTCGTAGTGGAGGATGCAAAAGCAGGCGTGCAGGCGGCGAAAGGCGGCCAAATGGATTGCGCGGCTCTGGGAGATGCAGCCACAAGCGGGCTGGCGGACTACAATATGGAGACATTTTCAGATCTGAAAAAGATTACAGAATAAGGAATGAAGAGACAGAGGGAAGGAGAAATGGAGAGAGAGTTTTTAGAACGGCTTCTTGGCACCGTTTCCGTATCCGGATATGAAGAGCCGCTTCAGAAGGAAGTAAGAGCGGAGATGGATTCCTATGCGGATGAAATCCGGACAGATGAAATGAGCAATCTCGTCTGTGTCATGAATCCGAAAAGCGAAACGAGAATTATGCTTTCCGCACATGCAGATGAAATCGGGCTGATGATTTCCCACATTACGGAAGAGGGAACGCTGAGAGTCATCGACAGGGGTGGAATCGTTGCCCACACATACCCAGGGCAGCAGGTGTGCATCCAGACAAAAGAAGGTCCGGTGTACGGTGTAGTAGAAGCGTACAGAGATCTTTTGAAAAAAGAGAATCTGAGCACAAAAGATTTTGTCATTGATATCGGGGTATCCAGCAAGGAGGAAGCGCTCCAATATGTGGAGCTGGGAGACCCGATTGTGCCGGATACCCATATCCGCATGATGGCAAACGGAAGATTTACAGCGCGTGCTTTGGATGACCGGATCGGCGTTTATATCATTATGGAGGCGTTTAAGAGGGCGAAAGAACTTGGATGCAAAGCGGGAGTGTATGCGGCTTCCACTACAGGGGAAGAGACCACAAAGACAGGGGCATATTGGTGCAGTACGAGGATCCGGCCCACACTGGCGATTGTCGTGGATGTGACATACACAAGCGACTGTATTGGTATGGATCCGGCAGAGATGGGAGATGTAAGACTGGGAAAAGGGCCGGTACTTTGCAACAGCCCGATTGTCGTGAAGAAGTTTAATGACAAGATGGCGGAGACTGCAGAGGAGGCAGGGATTCCGATTCAGAGGGAGGCGGCCAGCCGCCTGAGCTATACGGACGCAGACAAAATCCATTTTTCTAACAAAGGGGTGCCGACGGTACTTGTATCCGTCCCTCTCAGGTATATGCATATGCCTTGCGAGGTGGCGGATGAAAAAGACGTGGAGGGATGTATTGAATTGATTGCCCGCTTTGTGGCGGAGTATTCTGCTTAAAAACAAGAGGAATGTAAAAAGAATATAAAATCGAAGGACACGCGACGGTTGCGGCTAAAATGCAGATGTGATAAAATAAGGCAAAGATTAACAGGGGGATCATCGATCATGTCTACAATCAAAGAGATAGCCGAGATGGCAGGAGTTTCTGTGACAACTGTATCGCGTGTTCTTAATTTTGACGACACATTAAATGTGCAGGACGAGACAAAGCGAAGGGTGTTCGAGGCTGCTGACCGTCTGGAATATCAGATAAAAGATAAAAAAAAGAGAAAAAGGAAATTGAAACTGGGGTTTTTCTGCTCCTATTCTCCGGAGGAAGAACTGGAAGATACGTTTTATCTTTCTATTCGAATCGCAGTAGAGAAAAAAATGGAAAAAGAAGGGTTTAAAAAGATACAGATCAATGAGCATATTGTCCAGGAAGAGGCTGCAAAGCTGGACGGAATCATCTGTCTTGGGACATTCAGCGACTCAATGGTTCGGAAAATCAGCGAATTTCAGAAGCCGGTTGTATTTATCGATACAAAGGGCGACTTGGATCGATTTGATTCTGTTGTTGTAAACCTGACACACTCGGTGGAGAAGGTATTGGATTATCTTGTGGAAGAAGGGCACGAGAGAATTGCTTTTATCGGCGGGTGCGATATCGATTCGGATGGGAAAGAACTGGAGGATGTGCGGATTCCGATCTTTCGTTCTTATATGGAAGAAAAAGGGTTCCTCAGGGAAGAGTACATTAAAATCGGGGGATTTACACCAAAGTATGGATATAAACTGGGGAAAGAGCTGTTGGCTATCAAGGAAAGGCCAACAGCTGTCTTCTGTGCGAACGATTCTCTTGCTATCGGCTGTTATAAGGCCATCCAGGAGGCAGAGCTGCAGATACCGGAAGATATCAGCGTTGTCGGCTTCAATGATATTTCCATGGCAAAATACCTTGTGCCGCCTCTTACCACAGTGCATATTCCCATGGATTTCATGGCGGAACGGGCTGTGGATGTGCTGGCCGAAAGGATCAGCACGAACAGGGAGATCAGTATGAATATTGCAGTATCTGCAAAGCTGATCATCCGGGAAAGTGTAAGCAGAGTGAAACAGGAAAATAAAAGATGTGAAAAATAATCTATGAAAGGCCGTGCACACATATTTGTGACCGGCCTTTTTCATTTCATAGGAAACTGCGTTCCCTATGAAATAAAAAGCCCTCCGGGTGGGATGCGCACGCCGCAATAAGGGTATTTTACAGAAATTTAACATAAAAATAACATAGATTTAAAAATGGATTGACACCGATGTTTCCCTTCATATAAAATGATAGATAGTGCGGCAAAAAGCCGCATTACAACTGCATAAGAAAAGACAGAATATCAAAAGAAACGAAAGGGAAGATTTTAGGAGGAAAATCAACAAATGAAACCAGAATATGTCTTTATGCTGCTTGGAGGGCTTGCACTTTTCCTTTACGGAATGCAGATGATGAGCAGCAATCTGGAAGCGGTAGCGGGCGACAGGCTGAAAGGGATCCTGGAGCGGCTCACTTCCAATCGTATCCTTGGAGTACTTGTAGGTGCTGTCATCACAGCGATCATTCAGTCTTCATCTGCCACGACAGTCATGGTAGTCGGATTTGTGAATTCGGGGCTCATGACACTTCGCCAGGCAGTATGGATCATCATGGGAGCCAATATCGGAACGACCATCACAGGTCAGCTTGTGGCTCTTGATATCGGGACGATAGCGCCGCTCTTTGCTTTTATCGGTGTTGCCATGCTGATGTTTTCAAAAAACAGAAAGGTACAGAACATCGGAAGCATCATCGCCGGATTAGGGGTACTCTTCATTGGCCTTGGTCTGATGAGCGACGCGATGATGCCGATGAGAGAATCAGAAGCATTTGTATCACTTTTGACCAAATTCTCTAACCCGCTGCTTGGTATACTGGCAGGTGCTATATTTACGGCTGTCATCCAATCATCTTCGGCCTCTGTCGGTATTCTTCAGGCGCTTGCTATCAGCGGACTGATCGATATCAACAGTGCAGTATTCGTCCTGTTCGGGCAGAATATCGGTACATGTATTACGGCGCTGATTGCGTCGGTAGGAATGAACCGGAACGCAAAGAGGACGACGGTCATCCACTTTATGTTTAATGTGATCGGAACGATCATTTTTGTGGCAATCACATTGACAACGCCGTTTGCTTCCTTCGTGGCAAGCTTTACACCGGGAAATCCGGCAGCACAGATTGCAAACGTCCATACGATTTTCAATATTGTCACGACTATTGTTCTGATTCCGTTCGGAACAGGACTTGCTGCACTGGCGGAGAAGATCCTTCCGGATAAAAAGCAGGAAGCACATCTGGACGAGGAAGTATGGCTCAAGGAGATGATGAATACCCAGCATGTTCTCGGATCTTCTGCCATTGCGGTTAACAGCCTGATGGAAAATGTCGGCACGATGTTTACATTTGCAAAAGAAAATGTCCTCAAAGGATTTGACATGATATTAAGCGGAGACGTCAAAGGATTTGAGGAAGTGGAAGAGAAGGAAAATCAGATTGACCTCTATAACATTAATATATCAAAACGTCTGTCCAAAGTCCTCACAGTGGAGCATGCACCTGCCGAGACAAAGAAATTAAACAGTATATTCAAGATGTCCGGAAACGTGGAGCGTGTCGGCGATCACGCGATGAACTTTGCAGAACACGCGGCAATGATGAAAGAAAGAAAACTTTCCTTGTCCCAATCTACGATCGAAGAGCTGAAAGAAATGCGGACACAGTGCGAAAAAGCATTCGAGAGGCTGGAACTTTCAGAGAATGCGGACAGGACACAGATGCTTGTGGATGCAGTAAGTTTTGAGCGGGCAGTGGACGATATTACCGAACGTTGCAGGAACAACCAGGTAGAACGGATTCACAGCCATGCGTGCGATATTGAGAGTGCTGTGCTGTACTCCGAGATACTGATCGACTATGAAAGAATCGGAGATCATATCCGCAATATTGCCGAGGCTTATGCCGAGCAGGATTTATAGAAATGATAAATGGATAAAACCACCAAAAAAAGAAGGGTGGTTTTATCCATTTTTGCTGAAATGAGAAGAAAAGTATTGATAAAATATTGACGAACAGAAGATTGATTGTTATAATTGTACCAGAGTTTGAACTTTAGTCTATAACTTACAGGACGGCATAAAAGCCGCCCGGCTGAAAGAGAAGGAAATATAAGAGAGGGGAGAAAACATGACTCCACTGGTAACGAATATTCAGAAGTATTCCATCCACGATGGAGACGGAATCCGCACGAGCGTATTTTTTAAAGGATGTCCGCTGAAATGTACGTGGTGTCACAATCCGGAGACTCAGAAATATACCAATCAGCTTTTGACAAACGAGTCGAAATGTACCGGGTGTGGATACTGTGCAGAGGAATGCCCGGAACATGCCATCCGAATAGAAGGCGGAAAAGCGCTGACGGATCAGAAGGCATGCACATTGTGCGGAAAATGTACGGATGTCTGTCCGCAGAATCTCCGTGAGATGGCCGGCAAAACATATACGGTCAAAGAGCTCGTAAAAGAACTGAAAAAAGACGAGATGTTTTACGAGGAATCCGGCGGAGGTGTGACTTTGTCAGGCGGAGAGGTTCTTGCCAATGATATGGATTATATGGAAGAGCTGGCAAGAGAGCTTTATAAATCCGGCATCAGCGTGACGATCGATACATGCGGATATGTCCCGTACAGCCATTTTGAACGGATTCTTCCGTACACGGAAACATTTCTGTATGACATCAAATCCATGGATCCTGAAAAGCACAGGAAGTACATGGGAGAGGATAACCGGCTGATCTTGGAAAACCTGGAGAAGCTTAGTAAAGACGGGGCACAGATTTACATCCGGATCCCGACGATCAAGGAAGTAAACGGAACAGAAGAAGATATGCAGGCGGTAATCGATTTCCTGTTGGAAAAGAAAATCCGCACACCGCAGGTCAATCTGCTTCCATATCACAATACAGGTTCCAGTAAATATGAAAGACTTGGAACAGAATATGAGGGGAAAAATTTAAGTGCCCCATCGAAAGAAGAGATGGAGCATTTCGTAAAGATGTTCCAGCAGGCAGGCTTTCACAATACCAAAATAGGAGGTTAAAATCATGGAAGAAAGAGGTATGAACGCCAGAATCAAAGCACTCAGAAAACTGAGCGAGAACACGCAGGCACACATCGACATGGAACGTGCAAAGAGTGAGACAGAAACTTACAAAAAATACGAAGGGAATCTTTCTATTCCGGAACTTCGTGCCCAGGTATTAAAAGACTACTTTGCAACAAAGACACTTTACATCGGAGATGGAGAACTCATCGTAGGCGAAAAAGGCGATGGCCCGTGGGCTGCACCGACATTCCCGGAACTTTGCTGCCACACAGTAGAAGACATGCATGTCATGAATGACCGTGAGCTTATCAGCTTCAAAGTCAAAGATGAAGATTACAAATTCCAGGAAGATGTTA
Organism: Sellimonas sp.; assembly: GCF_047234585.1. Lineage (NCBI taxonomy): Bacteria > Bacillati > Bacillota > Clostridia > Lachnospirales > Lachnospiraceae > Sellimonas > Sellimonas sp. The sequence continues at coordinate 73,387 of NZ_JBKSWG010000005.1, forward strand.
TCATCCCATACTGGGAAAAAAGATCCATCAGAAATAAGATCCTGAACAATATGACACAGGAGTGGAGAGACTGCTACGAAGCAGGTATCTTTACAGAGTTCATGGAACAGAGAGGACCGGGACATACAGTAGGTTCTGTAAAAATTTATGAAAAAGGATTCCTGGATTACAAAGAAGATATCCAGAAAGCAATCGACGCACTGGATTTCCAGAACGATCCGGATGCATTTGACAAGAGAAACCAGCTCCGCGGAATGTCCATCGCATGTGACGCGGTTATGGTTCTTGGAAAACGTTACGCAGAATATGCAAGAGAACTTGCAGAAAAAGAGACAGATGAAACAAGAAAGGCAGAGCTTCTTCAGATCGCTGCAAACTGTGATGTCGTACCGGCACACAAACCGCAGACATTCTGGCAGGCTATCCAGATGTACTGGTTTGTACACTTAAGTGTAACAAGCGAATTAAATCCGTGGGATGCATATTCACCGGGACGTTTCGACCAGCACCTGAATCCGTTCTACGAAAAAGACGTGGAAGACGGAATCCTGGATGACGAGAAAGCACTGGAACTTCTGGAATGTCTCTGGGTAAAATTCAACAACCAGCCGGCACCGCCGAAGGTAGGTATCACACTGAAAGAGTCTGGAACATACACAGACTTTGCAAACCTCAACACAGGAGGAATCACACCGGACGGTAAGAATGGTGTCAACAACGTAAGTTATCTGATCCTTGACTGTATGGATGAAATGAAGCTTCTTCAGCCGAGTTCAAACGTACAGATCAGCCGCAAGACACCTCAGAAATTCCTGAAACGTGCATGCGAGATCTCCAGAAAAGGATGGGGACAGCCGGCATTCTATAATACAGAAGCAATCATCCAGGAACTCCTGAATGCAGGAAAGACTCTGGAAGACGCAAGACGCGGCGGTACAAGCGGATGTGTTGAGACAGGAGCATTCGGAAATGAAGCGTACATCCTGACAGGATATTTCAACCTGCCTAAGATCTTTGAGATCACACTCAACAATGGATTTGACAAACGTACAGGAAAACAGATCGGTCTTGCTCTTGGACACGCAACAGAATTTGAGACATACGAAGATCTTTTCGAAGCGTACAAAAAACAGATCAAACACTTCCTTGACATCAAGGTACAGGGAAATAACGTGATTGAACGTATCTATGCAGAGTACATGCCGGTTCCGTTCCTTTCCATCATCACAAACGACTGTATCTCCAAAGGAAAGGACTACAATGCAGGCGGAGCAAGATACAATACAAAATATATTCAGGGTGTTGGTATCGGTACGATCACAGACTGTCTGTCTGCTGTGAAATACAATGTATTTGACAAAAAGACAATGACGATGGCAGAACTGATGGAAGCCCTGGATGACAACTTTGAAGGACATGAAAAGATTCTGAATCTCGTTAGAAATAAAACTCCGAAATACGGAAACGACGACGATTACGCAGATGATATCATGAAGGAAGTATTCAGCTACTATCAGCAGGAAGTATCCAGACGCCACAATACAAACGGCGGTATGTACCGTGTAGATATGCTTCCGACAACATGTCACGTATACTTCGGAGAAGTTATGGGAGCAAGTGCAAACGGACGTCTTGCAGAAAAACCGGTATCCGAAGGAATTTCTCCGGAAAAAGGAGCAGACGTAAACGGACCGACAGCAGTTGTAAAATCCTGTGCAAAGATGGATCATCTCCAGACAGGCGGAACACTGCTGAACCAGAAATTCACTCCGAATGTAGTGGCAGGAGAAGAAGGACTCGATCAGATGGCAAATCTTGTAAGAACATATTTCAACATGGATGGACATCACATCCAGTTTAATGTCATCGACAAGCAGACACTGATCGAAGCACAGAAACATCCGGAAGACTACAAAGATCTGATTGTGCGTGTAGCTGGATACAGCGATCACTTCAGAAACTTAAGCAAAGCGCTTCAGGATGAAATCATCGAAAGAACAGAACAGAGCTTTAACTAATCAAATTAGTTTGAACAGTTAGTATGTTCCCCACAGGAATACACAATACTTCAGTATTCCTGCGGGGACTTTTTTTAATCAATTCTTAATATTGTTTTTATAGTTTTTTGGGAAATGGGGCGTATAATGAGATTTATACGAAAGAAAAAGACGAAAAACAACGGAGGGAACAGATGCTGAGAAGAATGGCCGAGAGATGGGACGAGACAGAAGAATACGATGTGGACAGGATCCCGGTGGACAGGTTAAAGCCGGATTGCTGCCAAGGTCTGAACGATATACAGGTTCGGGAAAGGAAAGACAAGGGATGGAGGAACATTCCGGTGGATCCTCCGGCCAAGACGACCAAAGACATCATAAAGGATAATGTATTTACCTATTTTAACTTGATTTTTGTGATCCTTGCAGCACTTTTGATCGTAGTCGGATCTTTCCGTGATCTTACTTTTATGCCGGTTGTGATCATCAATACGCTGATCGGTATCATACAGGAAGTCCGGGCTAAAAATGTACTGGAAAAGATGTCGATGCTGAATGCGCCCCGGGCGATGGTCGTGCGAAATGGAGAGCAGAAAATGATCGATGTGGAGGAGCTGGTTTTGGACGATATCGTGATCTTCAAGGCCGGAAATCAGATCTGTGCGGATGCTATTGTGGAGTCGGGAGAAGTCCAGGTCAATGAGTCTCTCCTGACAGGAGAAGCAGATGAGATCACGAAACACAAAGGCGACGTACTCATGTCAGGCAGCTTTGTCGTTTCCGGGCAGTGCCGCGCACGTCTTGATAAAGTAGGAGCGGATTCGTATATATCCAGGCTGACGCTGGAAGCAAAGGCCATGAAGGAAGGAGAACAGTCGGAGATGATCCGTTCTCTGGACAAACTCGTCAAAGGTGTGGGGATCGTCATCATCCCGATCGGCCTGATTTTGTTTTCCCAGAGCTTTTTCCTTAACGAGGAAAGCTTTCGTTCTAGTATCACAGCCATGGTGGCAGCAGTTGTAGGGATGATCCCGGAAGGGCTTTATCTGCTTGCCAGTGTGGCGCTGGCAGTAAGCGCCATACGGCTTGCAGGACAGAAAGTCCTTCTTCACGACATGAAGAGTATCGAGACTCTGGCCAGAGTCAACGTGCTTTGTGTGGATAAGACCGGGACTATCACGGAAAACACGATGAAAGTCCAGGGGCTGAAAGCTTCCAAAAACTATGACAAAGAAAGAATGCCGCCGTTAAAAGAGCTGATCGGAGATTTCGCGGCAGCTATGAGCAGCGATAATATTACTATGGAGGCTATCCAGGCCCATTTTCAGGAAAAGAGCGGCAGAGAGCCGGTAAAAGTCACACCCTTTTCTTCGGAATTCAAATACAGCAGCGTGAGCTATGAAGATACCGCGTACGTGCTCGGGGCTCCGGAATTTGTTCTGCGGGAAGACTATGAGGAATACGAAGGGGAAATCAGCAAATACGCTGGAAAAGGATACAGGGTTCTTGTATTCGGAAGCAGTGAGGAAAAGCCGGACGGAAAAGCGCTGAAAGGAAAGGTAATTCCACTTGCATTTATCATGCTTGCAAATCCGATACGAAAAGAGGCAAAGCAGACATTCGCCTACTTTGAAGAGCAAGGTGTGGAAGTCAAAGTTATCTCCGGGGATAATCCGGTTACGGTTTCGGAAGTAGCAAAAAAGGCAGGAATCGCACATGCAGAGAATTATGTGGATGCATCCGAATTAAAAAGCGAGAAGGATATATCGGAGGCGGTGCTGAAGTATTCTGTCTTCGGACGTGTGACGCCGAGCCAGAAAAGACAGTTTGTCAAGGCGTTAAAGGAGGCAGGCAGGACGGTAGCTATGACAGGGGATGGTGTAAACGATGTGCTGGCCTTGAAAGATGCCGATTGCAGTATTGCGATGGCTTCCGGCAGCGATGCTGCTGCCCAGGCATCTCAGCTTGTCCTTCTGGATTCCAATTTTGCGTGCATGCCTTCCGTTGTTCTGGAAGGACGGAGAGTTGTCAACAATATACAGCGGTCCGCCAGTCTTTTTCTGGTCAAGAATATTTTTTCCCTGCTGCTTGCACTGTTCTCCGTAGTATTTATGATCACGTATCCTCTGGAACCATCCCAGGTATCCCTGATCAGTATGTTTACCATCGGAGTCCCGGCATTTTTCCTTGCCTTGGAACCGAATAAAAATATGATTCAGGGGCACTTTCTCACAAACGTGTTTCTGAAGGCATTGCCGGCAGGACTTACGGATGTGCTGGCAGTCGGTGCGCTTGTCGTGTTCGGACAGACGTTTGGAGTTGATCAAAGTGACATTTCCACAGCTGCAACGATGCTTCTGGCTATCGTCGGATTTATGATCCTCTTCTCTATCAGCAAGCCGATGAACAAGATCCGGACAGCTGTGCTGGCAGGATGTGTGGTTGCGCTTCTGTTTTGCAGTACGGTGTTAAATCAGCTGTTTGCCATTACCGGCATGTCCGCAAAATGCATTATGCTGTTCGTCGTATTTTCCATCGCTACAGAGCCAGTGCTCAGATACCTGACCTTGCTTGTTGGAAAGATTCGGGAAGTATACGGAAAAGTAAAAAAGAAAAGGAATGAGAAGATATGAGGATACAAGGATTACAAAAACTGACCCTCCTGGACTATCCAGGAAAAGCAGCCTGTACGATCTTTACAGCAGGGTGCAATTTTCGGTGTCCGTACTGCCATAATGCATATCTGGTCACACAGACCGAATCTCACGATGATATAGATCAAGAAGAGATTTTTGCATTTCTGAAACGCAGAAAAGGGATTCTCGATGGAGTTTGCGTAAGCGGCGGAGAACCGCTCCTGCAGAATGGTCTGGAGGAATTCCTGAGACAAATCAGGGAGATGGGATATGAGGTCAAGCTGGACACAAACGGAAGCTTTCCCGAGCGTTTGGATCGGTTTATCGAACAGGGACTTATCGACTATGTTGCTATGGATCTGAAAAATTCGAGGAAGCATTACGGACAGACAATCGGTGTACCGGGATTTGATATCCGTCCCATCGAAGACAGCGTGGATATTCTGATGGAAGGGAGAATCCCGTACGAGTTTAGGACCACCGTCGTAAGAGAGTTCCATCAGCGGTCAGATTTTGAGGAGATGGGACTTTGGATACGGGGAGCAAAGCGGTATTTCCTCCAGCAGTTTGAGGACTCAGGCAATCTGATCCGTCCGGGACTTCACAGTTATGACCGTTCCATATTGGAACAGGCTTTGGAAATCGTGAGAAAATATGTTCCACAGACGGAACTACGAGGAATATAGGAAAAAGTGAAAGACAATATATAGTGTTTGTTTTAATGTTAAACCGACAAAAACAACTATATATTGTCTTTTTGCATTGACACTGAATATGCGCAGTGGTAAAATGAAACCACTGACGGAATAACAGGCGGAAAAGAGAAAGAAGGGATTGGGCATATGTATCAGGTAGTAAAAAGAGACGGACAGATTGCTGAATTTGATATCGCCAAGATCAGCGGAGCTATCCGCAAGGCGTTTGAAGCAGAAGAGAAGAATTATCATCCGAGCATTATCGATATGCTTGCTTTAAAAGTAACGGCAAACTTTGAACCAAAGATTTGCAATGGAAAGATCAAGGTAGAAGAGATCCAGGACAGTGTGGAGGAAGTGCTCGTGCAGGCGGGGTATGCGGATGTGGCAAAAGGATATATCCTGTACCGCAAGCAGCGGGAGAAAGTAAGGAATCTGAAGTCTGCCGCACTGAACTATAAGGAGATCGTCAATAATTACCTTCAGATCAACGACTGGAGGGTAAAGGAGAATTCTACGGTCACATACTCGGTGGGAGGACTTATCCTCAGCAATTCCGGAGCCATCACGGCAAATTACTGGCTGACAGAGATTTATGACAAGGAAATAGCACAGGCCCACAGAAATGCAGATATCCATCTCCATGATCTCTCTATGCTGACCGGCTACTGTGCAGGATGGTCCTTAAGACAGCTGATCCAGGAAGGTCTGGGAGGGATTACAGGCAAGATTACATCTTCCCCTGCGAAACATCTGAGTGTGCTTTGCAATCAGATGGTCAATTTCCTCGGCATCATGCAGAATGAATGGGCTGGCGCACAGGCATTTTCTTCCTTTGATACGTATCTTGCGCCGTTTGTCCGCACGGATAACTTAAAATACACCGAAGTGAAAAAATGCATCGAATCTTTTGTCTATGGAGTAAATACCCCGTCTCGGTGGGGGACACAGGCCCCGTTTACAAATATCACTCTGGACTGGACGGTTCCGGATGACTTGAGGGATAAGAAAGCCATTGTAGGCGGAAAAGAAATGGACTTTACATATGGAGACTGCAAAAAAGAGATGGATATGGTCAATAAAGCCTTCATCGAAGTCATGATCGAAGGGGATGCCCAAGGGCGAGGATTTCAGTATCCGATCCCGACATACTCGATCACGAAGGATTTCGACTGGTCTGAGACGGAGAACAACAAACTGCTTTTTGAAATGACATCCAAGTATGGTACGCCGTATTTCTCCAACTATATCAACAGTGATATGGAACCGAGCGACGTGAGAAGTATGTGCTGCAGACTCCGGCTTGATTTGCGGGAACTGAGAAAGAAAGCGGGCGGCTTCTTTGGAAGTGGGGAAAGCACAGGATCCATCGGAGTGGTAACGATCAATCTTCCGAGGATGGCATACCAGTCAAAAGACGAACAAGATTTCTTCAGGCGCCTTGCCCATATGATGGATATTGCAGCAAGATCGCTGCACATCAAAAGGGAGGTTATCTCCAAACTTTTGGACGAGGGCCTCTACCCGTACACAAAACGATATCTCGGTGGATTTGGAAATCACTTCTCTACCATCGGTCTGATCGGCATGAATGAGGCGGGATTAAATGCCAACTGGCTGAGAAAAGATATCACGCATAAAGAAACGCAGGAGTTTGCAAAGAAAACATTGAATTTCATGAGAAATCGGCTCTCCGATTATCAGGAACAGTATGAAGAGCTATTTAATCTGGAAGCAACGCCGGCAGAATCTACGACTTATCGGTTCGCAAAACATGACCGGGAGCAGTTCCCTGACATTATCACGGCAGCGGAAGGGGATGGTACACCTTATTATACGAACAGTTCCCATCTTCCTGTCGGATACACAGAAGATATTTTTGACGCGCTGGATATCCAGGACGAACTGCAGACACTCTACACGTCCGGAACGGTGTTCCACGCATTCCTTGGCGAAAAACTCCCTGGATGGAGAGAATCCGCTATCCTTGTGCGGAAAATCGCGGAAAATTACGAGCTTCCGTATTACACGATATCTCCGACGTACTCCATCTGCCAGGAACACGGATATATCAACGGAGAACATTTCTCCTGCCCGCACTGCGGCAAAAAGACAGAAGTGTACAGCCGGATTACAGGTTACTACCGACCGGTACAGAACTGGAATGACGGAAAACTCCAGGAATTCAAAGACAGGAAAGAATATATTATCGAGAAATCCGTTATGAAAAAGGAGAAAAAAGCTGTATAGATGCTGAGATTAGCTCTATTGATATATGTCCGAAAACGGATATAATAAACATGCACGAAAACGGACAAGAGGGAGATAAATCTATGCATTACTTAACGTCGGAGAAATACACCTATTTGGCCGGAGAGATCAATGCTCTGTACCACGAGGCCGCCGTAAAGATGGGCGTTTCAGACAGCGTTCAAAATATTTTGTATGTAATTTGTGAAAAAGGGGATCGGTGTCTGCAAAGTGACATTAGTAAGTTGACCGGCATAAGCCGACAGACAATAAATTCTGCGATCCGCAAATTGGAAAAGGACGGAATCGTCTATCTTGAGCAGGGAAAAGGACGGAACACGATTGTTTGCCTGACTGAAAAAGGAAAGCAATTTGCATCTGAGAAGATCTATCCATTATACGAAATTGAAAACAAAATTTGGAATGAGTGGACAGCTGAAGAGCAAGAGCAATATTTACTGCTCACGCAAAAATATCGTGATGCGCTGAAGAAGTATTTAAATGCGATTTTGTGATACAGTGTCCATAGCAAGAAGCAAATAAAGGAAAGAAGGAACGTTTAATATGGAGGGAAACAGTGGTAGGTTATAAATTCGATGATATTGAATTTCATTTAAAAGAAGCATGTGATGTTTCGTGGCTTCGTGAATTTGGAAAAGTGTTTGCCGTTTATGATCAAAATGATTCTGGAAATATCAGTTTTGGAGTTGACAACGGCAAGGAAAAGTTTTTTATCAAGGTGGCTGGTTTAAGTACGATGGAATCCACGCAGACAAAAGAAGAGGCGGTAACTGCGCTGAAAGCGGCGATGCCGGTATACGAGAACATCAGACATAAGAATCTGATCGATCTTGTCAGACATTATGCTTTCGGGGATATGTATCTGGCTATATTTAAGTGGGTCGAGGGAGAATGTCTGTTTGATCACTGGAATTTTGAAAAATATGACAGAGATCCGGAAATCATACCGCCTGCCAAGCGTTTCAAACAATTGCCTATTACGAAGCGGCTGAACTCTGCCGATGTATTATTTTCTTTTTTGGACGCGGTCTCAAAAAAAGGATATGTCGCGGTAGACTTCTATGATGGCAGTATCATGTATGATTTTGAAAGTGATACTACCACCATTTGTGACATCGATCTGTTTCGAAAAAAACCTGCTGCAAATGACATGGGGAAAAACTACTGGGGAACCAAAAGGGTCAAGGCACCGGAAGAATATTGTTACGGAGCTGTGATCGATGAAGCAACCAATGTATATACACTGGGAGCAGTGCTTTTTAACAGTTTTTTTGGTCATTATACAGATCAGGAGATACGGCAGATGTATGAAAAGAGTGCCTTCATGCCTTGTCCGCTCTCAAAATGGGAGTTAAATAAAAAAAGTTATGAGGTTGTGTCAAAAGCTGTTTCGAAGAAACGATCCGAACGGTATTCTTCGATACATGAATTTTATATGGCATGGAAGGAAGCATTGGTGTCTATTTTTTCAGCGCACTGCTTTTCCCGATCATGAAATGGTCGCCCTTCAGGATGTCATACGCTTTTTCATAGTTGTTTTTTCGCATATAGCGGATCATTTTTTTGAGATTTTCATTGGCCTTCTCGATATGAAGGCCATTTTTTACGGAATAGAGCCCCATGCGAATGACTTCGTTGAGGTTATTTTCATAGATCCGGTTTATGCGGTCGTTTTCGAAAATGCTCACGATCTCCATGTGCATCTTGGTATCGGCAAGCTCCCACTGGAAGATATCGTCGGAGGCTGCGCACATGCGGACAACTTTCTCCTCGATACGGTAGGAGAATTCTTCCGCCCTCCCGGTTTCGAAGATCATGCGGAAGGCAGATCCTTCCAGAAGTTCCCTGAGCTGGTAGATTTCGTTGATATCCTTGTCTGTGATCTCGGCCACGATCATGGAGCGATAGTAATCGCGCGTGATGAGTCCTTCCGAGTGGAGCATCTTAAGTGCTGTCCGGACAGGATTGCGGCTCATATTCAGCTCTTCAGTAAGCATGGCTTCGGTAAGCTGCATGCCTGGCGGATAGGAAAGTGTCAGAATGTTATGTTTGATCTTTTCGTAAGCCTGATCGGCCAGAGAGATTTTTTCGGCCATTGGTGTTCTCCTTTCGGATACAAATATCAAAAATAGGATCTTGTATGATATTGTATACAAAATAAAACGAAAATACAAGGAAAAACGGAAGAAAAAAATTAAAAAAATTGATTTAGAATGATTGACATTTGGCTTCAGGAGTGATATGTTTAAGAAGGTAATTGTATACAAGTTGTTTGAATGTATACAAAAAAGAGCACACAAAAAAGGAGCGTATTCATATGAAATTAGGATTTATCGGATGCGGAAACATGGCAAGCGCCATCATGGGCGGAATTATCAAAAAAGAACTGATGAAACCGGAAGAGATCATCGGAGCTGACGTATTTGCGCCGACAAGAGAGAGAGCAAGAGAGACATATGGAATCCAGATTACAGACAGCAACATGGAAGTAGTGGAAAATTCAGAAGTCATCATACTTGCTGTAAAGCCGCAGTTTTATGAATCTGTGATCACAGAGATCAAAGATAAAGTAAAAGACAGCCAGATCATCATCACGATCGCACCGGGCAAGACACTTGCTTGGCTGAAAGAAAAATTCGGAAAAGAAGTAAAGATCGTGCGTACGATGCCGAACACACCGGCTATGGTCATGGAAGGGATGACAGCTGCATGCCCGAATGAAAATATGACAGAAGAAGAGATCAAATATGCTTGCAGCATTCTTGAAAGCTTCGGAAAAGTGGAAGTGATTCCGGAAAGACTGATGGATGCGGTCGTATCTGTAAGCGGAAGCTCCCCGGCTTACGTATTCCTTTTCATCGAAGCGATGGCAGACGCTGCAGTGGCAGACGGTATGCCAAGACCGCAGGCTTACAAATTCGCTGCTCAGGCAGTTCTCGGAAGCGCAAAGATGGTACTGGAAACAGGAAAACATCCGGGAGAACTCAAAGATATGGTATGCTCCCCGGCAGGAACAACCATCGAAGCAGTGCGCGTTCTCGAAAGAACAGGCTTCAGAAGCTCTGTGATCGAAGCGATGAAAGCATGCGCAGATATTGCAAAAAGAATGTAAAAAAGGTATACTGGAAACAGTACGTGATTGAGGGAAGAAAAGGCTCAGTTGTCATCGGTACAACTGGGTCTTTCTTGATTTTTGCGATATAAACTATGGAAGGGAGTGGATCAGACAATGGATGATTCAAGGAAAAGTGTAAAAGACCGGATCGTATCGGCTGCGTGGGATCTGTTTTACGAAAAGGGGTATGATGATACGACAGTGGATGATATTATCCGGCTTTCCAATACATCAAAAGGTTCGTTTTACTATTATTTTGACGGAAAGGATGCTCTTTTAAATACCCTTTCCACTGTGCTGGACGAGCATTACAAAATCCTTCGGGAAGAATTGAGCCCGGAGATGGATCATTTCGAACAGCTGATGTTTTTGAATTATAAGGCGCATTCTTTTATGGAAAATTCCATCAAGGTGGATCTTCTGGCGTCTCTTTACTCGACGCAGCTGATTTCCAAGGGGGACAGAAGCCTTCTGGATCAGAACAGAGAATACTATAAGCTTGTCGCCTCCATCATTGAGGAAGGACAAAAAGCAGGGGAGATCAACGACAGCAAATCCGTCTCGGAGTTGGTTAAATACTATTCTCTGTGTGAGAGGGCGCTTGTGACAGACTGGTGTCTGAACAGAGGAAGCTATTCTCTGGCAGAATACAGCAAAGAGTACATGCCTGTCATGATGAACCGCTTTAAGGAGAAAAGAGACTCATGAATCACATGGAGAGAAGAGAGGCGCTGCGCGGGATGTGCATCGCCCTCATAGGAGGAATATTCTGGGGACTGGCTGGGGTTTTCGGCCAGTATCTTTTTGAGTTCAAAGGGACGAACGCCAGATGGCTCGTAAGCGTGCGGCTTTTGTTGGCGGGACTTCTCCTGCTTTCCACGGTGCTGGCCAAGCAGAAGAAAGATATGTGGAGGATCTGGAAGAACAAGAAGGATGTCGGGGTGCTGATTTTGTTTGCGATTTTTGGTATGGCAGGGTGTCAGCTTACATATTACACAGCGGTAGAGCTTTCCAATGCCGGGACAGCGACAGTACTTCAGTATACGGCGCCGGTCATCATCATGGTCTGTCTGGCGGTGTGGAACAGGAGAGTGCCGCGGCTTTTAGAGATACTTGCCCTTGCATGTGCACTTTTCGGCACCTTCATGCTTGCCACACACGGGAACGTACATTCTCTGGCCATTTCCAGGGAAGCGCTTTTCTGGGGACTAGGGTCTGCAGTCATGATGGCAGCGTACAATCTGATTCCGGGAAGACTTATGAAAGAATATGGAACATTCTGTGTGATCGGATGGGGGATGCTGCTTGGAGGGATTTTCCTTTCCGCATTCACAAAACCATGGCATGTTGTCGGTACGTGGGACGGACAGGCCATTGGAGCCATGGCGGTTGTTGTGGTAGTGGGAACGGTGCTGTCATTTTCTTTCTATATGGAAGGAGTACGGATCATAGGGGCAGCAAAAGCCAGCCTGTTTGCATCCGTGGAGCCGGTCACAGCTACCATTGCCACTGTGCTGATGATGCATGCGGCGTTTACGGCGATGGATTTTATTGGATTTGTCTTTATTTTGGCAGCCGTTCTCATGCTTTCTGTGGAACCACGGAAAAAATAGTAAAGACAGTTCTGGACATCGCAGAAAAACATAAAAATATTTTATGGGATAATAAAAATATATCATTTTTTCTTATGACAAATTTATGGTATGCTGAAGGAAAGCATGAAGGACAGAATCAGATGGAGGAATGAATGATGTATGATATTTGTATTATCGGAGCAGGACCGGCGGGAATCAGCAGCGCTGTCTACGCAGCCAGCAGAGGACTTCGCACGATCGTTTTGGAAGAAAAAGCAGTTGGAGGACTTCTGGGAAGTGTTTCCACAGTAACTCATTATGCGGGAATTTTTGAAGGAGAGACAGGAAGTACATTTGCAGACCGACTCAGAAAGCAGGCGGAACAGGCTGGTGTGGAGATCGTGATGGAAAAAGTGATAAAGGCCGAACTCAAAGAACCTGTCAAGAGGATCACGACAGAACAGTCTGTATATGAGGCAAAGGCGGTCATCATTGCAGCCGGAACAAAAGCGCGAAAACTCGGGATACCAGGGGAGGAGACGTTCTTTGGAAAAGGGACAGGACTCAATGCGTCAAGAGACGCGGCGCGCTACGAAGGAAAAGATCTGTTCGTGGTAGGAGGAGCGGACGGTGCCATCAAGGAAGCACTTTTCCTGGCTAAGTACGCGAGAAAGCTTACGATCATCCATTTCGAAGATCAGCTTGGAGCTATACCGGAATTTACATCCAAAGTGGAAAAGACAAAGAACATCGAAGTAAGACTTCACAGCCGCCTCACGGAGATACGTGGAAAGGAAGCGGCAGATACGCTTGTGCTGACAGATGAGCACACAAAAGAGCAGGAGATCATACATGCGGAAGGATGCGGGGTTTTTATCTATGCAGGATCTGTCCCGAACACGGAATTGTATCCGGAATTGGCAAAGCAGGACGGATATCTTGTAACGGACGAAAAGCAGAATACAGGAATCCCAGGTGTCTACGCAGCGGGCGATATCTGTGTCAAGCAGGTAAGGCAGGCGGCCACGGCCGTCTCAGACGGAGCCATTGCCGCCATTAATGCCGCAGCCTATGTAAGGAGCCTGTAGAAAACAGGAAAGGAAATGGGAAAACAGATGGAATTATTCAGGGAGACGACAAAAATTGTAAAATATGAGACAGCGGAAGAATTTGTCATGGAATCATCTATGACAAAAGAAGATTTTCTGCTCTGCAGCAGATCTGTTTTTGACAGGTATTTTAAAGAATATGAGCCAAAAGCCTGTGTGCATTTTAAAGATGAATATGGAAGCGGAGAACCTACCGATGTGATGATAGAAAAGCTGAGGGCGGATTTTGAAAAGAGCGGCTGCAAAAGGATCATCGCAGTAGGAGGAGGCGCGATCATCGATATGGCCAAGATCCTTGTCACGGGCATTCCGCAGACAGCAGATGCTGTCTCCATATTTAAAAAAGAGGTTGAGATCACAAAAAAATATCCGTTGATCGCGGTTCCGGCTACATGTGGGGCGGGATCGGAGGTATCCAGTGTCTCGATCATGGAAGCCACAAGCCTTCACACGAAACTTGGCCTGGCAGATTCAGCTCTTTTTCCGGATAAGGCTGTCCTCATACCGGAACTTTTGCGGGAGCTTCCGTATTTTTTCTTTGCCACAAGCGCGATCGATGCGCTGATTCATGCCATGGAATCATATGTCTCCCCGAAGGCAAATCTGTACACGGAAATGTTCAGCGAGAAAGCCATCGATCTGTTGATCCGGGGATTCCTGCGCATGACGGCGGAAGGAAAAGAGGCTAGAATGGAAATGCTGGATGAGTTTTTGACGGCGAGCAACCTTGCGGGGATCGCTTTTGCCAACGCCGGTACAGGTGCAGTCCATGCCATGTCTTATCCTCTTTCCGGCACATACCATGTGACGCACGGAGAGGCCAACTACCAGTTTCTGACGGCAGTGTTTCAAACATATCAGACATGCAGGCCGAACGGAAAGATCAGACAGCTCACAAAAATGCTTGGAAACGTGCTGGGATGCAGGGAAGAGGATGTGTTTAAAAAGCTGGAAGAGCTGCTGTCCGGCATCATCCCGCGCAAACCACTCCGGGAGTACGGGATGAAAGAAGAAGAGATCCGCAGTTTTTCAGTGAGTGTGCAGGAAAGCCAGAAACGGCTGTTAGGCCAAAGCTATATCTGGTTTACAAAAGAACAGATGGAGGACATTTACCGAAGCCTTTATTAGCGGTATCAATAGAAAAATCCTGCCGGACAGCAGGATTTTTTTATTGCTGTATGAGAAAACGTGCAAGTCGTTTCTGGAGCAGAGGTCCGACGATCAAAGCCAGGACGATCTTTACCGTATCTCCTGGAAGATACGGGATCACACCGACAAAAAGGCCGTCCACGAAGGAGAGATGCATCTGAAAGCAAAGCCACATTGTGCCGAAAAGATACATTGCCGCGGAGCCGAGAATGAGTCCAAAGGCCTGGAGGGCAAGACGAAAACGTCCTTCGGACCGGCTCATAAAGAAGCCGGAGATCAAAATAAGAAAGAGAAATCCAGCCAGATATCCGCCGGTAGGACCTGCCAGCTTTCCAAGTCCGCCCGAGAAACCGGAAAAGACAGGAAGCCCGCAGATACCAAGAAGGAGATAGACGATGTAACTGCCAAGAAGGCGGTGTGTCCCCAGTATGTAGATGCCGATATAGAGGACAAGATTTGTAAGACTGATGGGCACCGGACTGACCGGGATCGGGATAGAAAGCGGCGCCAAAATGCAGAGCACAGCTGTCATCAGAGCCATTGTGACAAGCTGTTTTGTATGGGAAGAAGTTGTAGTAATCTGTGAATTCATAGCAAAGTCTCCTTTTCTGTCGGAATGTATTTGTGATGGAATTTCCGAAATATCAGTGTACAAAGGAAGTATAGTATATATGCATATTGATTGTCAACTTAAAAATGATAAAGGTTTACAATTGAAAGAGGGAAGGTCTGCAAACAGGAGGCTGACATTTTTGAAAACAAACAGTATAATAGGGATATGTTTATAAAAGATGGGAGGTAACAACGTTGAAATATAAGATACTTCTTGTTGAGGACGATGAAACAATTGTGGAAATCCTGAAGCGAAATCTTACAAAGTGGGGATATCTTGTTGAGGCGGCAGATGATTTTGCGCAAGTCATGGACACATTCCGGAAGACGGATCCGCACCTTGTACTCCTGGATATTTCCCTTCCATTTTACAACGGATATTATTGGTGTACTGAGATACGAAAGATCAGCAATGTACCGGTCGTCTTTCTTTCTTCCGCCGGGGACGATATGAATCTTGTCATGGCCATCAATATGGGGGCGGACGATTTCGTGGCAAAGCCTTTTAAAATGGACGTGCTTGTGGCAAAAATCCAGGCGGTTTTGCGGAGAACATACGCCTTTGCGAATACCAGACCAGATGTGCTTGCTCACAAAGGAGTTACGCTGAACTTGTCTTCGGCAGTGCTTTCTCACGGGACTGAGAAACTGGAACTCAGCAAAAATGAGTTCCGGATCATGCAGGTGCTGATGGAGAATGCGGGAAAGATCGTGGAGAGAGGGCAGCTCATCCAGAGACTCTGGGAGACGGAGAGCTTCATCGACGACAATACGCTCACAGTCAATGTGACGCGGCTCAGAAAGAAGCTGGAGGATATCGGGCTGTGTGGCTATATTCTGACGAAGAAAGGGATAGGGTACTATGTGGAAGAATAACGAGCTCCTTCTTTTTGCATGGGAAAAGAAGGGGGAAGAGATGATTTTTGCTGCCTTCCTGTTCATCATGGCGGCAGTCTATTTCCTGTATGATCTTCCGGATGGACCCCTCGTATATACATCAGTTTTGACGACAGCGCTTTTTGCAGCGGCCTGGATTGTTGGTTTTCGAAGATGGAAGAAGAAGTGCAGGCAGCTTTCCGGGATTCTTGAAGAAAAATATCGAGAGATAGACAGTCTGCCAAAATGGGATACCCAGGCTGAACAGTTTTATCAGGAACTCTACAGGCGTACGATGAGAGAAAAAGCGGAAGCAGAAGAAAAGATCCGAAAGGAAAAAGCGGAAGCAGATCTCTATTATACACGGTGGAGCCATCAGATCAAGACGCCGCTTTCAGTCATGCGTCTGCTCGTACAGGAGCCGTCAGCTGACCAGGAAGCTATGCGGCAGGAACTGGTCAAGACAGAGCAGTATATCGAGATGGCGCTCAATTACCAGAAGCTTGGGAAGGAAGGGAAAGACCTGCGATTTGATCACTTTTTGGCGGAAAGCCTTGTCAAGCAGGCGGCTGTCCGTACCGCTTCTTTCTTTATCCAGAAGAAGCTTGCCTTCGTGATGGGAGATGGCCTGGACTGTGATATACTTACGGATGAGAAATGGTTTGTATTCATTTTAGAACAGATCTTTACAAATGCGGTAAAATATACAAAGAAGGGAAGTGTCACAGTTTATGCCAAAGAACCGGGCGTTGTGGTCGTAGAAGACACCGGGATCGGCATCCTTTTGGAGGATCTTCCGCGAATCTTTGAGTGGGGATATACTGGGTACAACGGAAGGCTGGATAAGCGTTCCACCGGGATCGGGCTCTCCCTTGTAAAACGGACATGCGATCTTTTAGGACATCGAATATCAGTGGAATCACAGGTGGGAAAAGGGACGAAAGTGGTAATTGATACGCGCAAGGAAGCAGTCTGTGCAGAATAGATGGAAACGAAGTCATAACATTCCCTACCTTACATGGATGTAAGTTTGGAAAAAGAAAGTGTAAGCCGAATCGATGGCAGATGCTTTCTTTTTTTTGTATAGTATAGTCAAAAGGATCGGGATACGATCGAGAGGAGGCAAACAGATGGCACTGCTTGAAGTAAAGCATTTGAAAAAAATTTATACAAACCGGTTTGGAGGCAATCAGACGGAAGCCCTCATAGATGTCAATTTCTCGATAGAAGAAGGAGAATATGTGGCGATCATGGGGGAGTCCGGATCAGGAAAGACGACGCTTTTGAATCTTCTGGCATCCTTTGACAAGCCGACAGCGGGGGATATCATCCTGAATGGACTTTCGTTCCGTTCGATCCCGGAACGGAATCTGGCAGCTTATCGGAGAGAAAATCTGGGATTTGTCTTTCAGGATTTTAATCTCCTGGATACGCTGTCTTTGAGGGACAATATTTATCTGCCTCTTGTTCTGGCGGGGGAAAAGACAGAAGTTATGAAACGCAGGATCGAGCCTCTTGTAAAGCTGCTTCGGATAACAGACATTTTGGACAAATTTCCATATGAAGTGTCGGGTGGACAGAAACAAAGGGCGGCCATTGCAAGAGCACTGATCACGAAACCAAAGATGATACTGGCAGATGAACCTACAGGGGCGCTGGATTCCAGAGCATCAGATCAGCTTCTAGGTTTGTTCGAGAAAGTAAACACAGCTGGCCAGACGATTCTCATGGTTACTCACAGTACAAAAGCGGCGAGCCATGCAGGCCGTGTGCTTTTTATAAAGGATGGAGCCGTGTACCATGAGCTATACAGGGGAAGCCTTAGTCACGAAGAAATGTACCGGAAGATATCGGACACACTCACAGTGTTGGCTTCGGGAGGAAAACGAGATGTTTAAAATCATGTATCTGAGACTGGCTATGACGAACATCCGCCAGAACAAGACGATTTATTTTCCGTATATGCTGGCCAACGCGCTCGTCATCGCTATGTATTATATCTTGAAAAGTATACGCAGCATGATGCAAAAAGCAGGTACGGTCAAAGGGTCCGACACCGACATGATGCTTGGATTTTGCGCGGTGGTAGCGGTATTCATGACTTTTCTGATCCTTGTCTATGTCAACAGCTTTGTGTTGAAACAGCGGAAAAAAGAAATCGGACTTTATGGAATACTTGGGCTTGAGAAACGGCACCTCATTGCCATGATGTTTTGGGAAGTGGCGGTTACAGCGGGGAAGGGGCTGTTCTTTGGTATTTTCTCAGGAGCTCTTTTGAGCCAGCTTGTGTTTTTGCTTTTCCTGAAGATCATACACATACCATCGACGCTGGAATTTACAGTGCCTCTCGATTCGGTACTGTCCACATGCGGGACGTTCGTTGTCATCTATTTCATATTGTTTTGCTATAACAGCATCTCAGTCTGGAAGATGAATCCGGCAGATATGATGAAAGGAGCAAGAGAAGGAGAACGTGAACCAAAAGCAAAGATTGCTCTGGCTGTACTTGGAGTTGCCGCCCTTGCATTCGGGTATGGTCTTGCGCTTTTGGCAAACGGTCCGTACGAAACCATCAATGCTTTCCTGCCGGCGGTTCTCCTTGTCATCGCGGCCACGTATCTTCTGTTCCTTTCCGGAAGCATTGCCTTTCTGAAATGGATGAAAAAACGGGAACGGATTTATTACAAGCCGGGAAATTTTATCACGATATCTGGAATGATCTATCGGATGAAACAAAATGCGGCTGGACTTGCCACGATCTGCATTTTGTCCACAGCAGTCATTGTGGCGATCTCTTCCAGCATGAGCATGTACCTGGGGGAAGAAGACATTTTAAGAATTCGCTTTCCGAGAGAATATAAGACAAGTTACATTATGGATGACGTGACCCAGACGCCGGATACCCTTCTTCGATCTCTGGATAAAAGAGCCCACGAGACGGGGGTGGAGATTGTAAATGCAAGAGGATACGCCCAGTGTTGGCTGGGCGCCGTATATGACGACGGAAAGCTGAGACTGTCTGATGAAGCACTTGGCAAGGAGGAGGATCTTTTTCTTTTCCTTGCTCTTACGCAGGATGACTATAATCGTATGATGGGGGCCGACCTGTCTCTGGAAGAAGATGAAACTGCAGTCTTTACAAAAGGAAAGATACAGCTTGGGGATAAGCTGAAGCTTGAGGATCGTACATGGGAGATCAAAAAGACGGTGGAAAACCCGGAAACATGGAATGAAGTGATGTATTTGACAGACAATCTTGTCGTGGCAGTGATGAAAGACTTGGATATTGTCATGGAGATCCGGGATATGTATAATACGCAGTATGCGGATTCCACTACAGGATATCGAACGGTGCAGTATGAGTATTACTTTGATTTAAAAGGAGCATCAGACGCCAAGAACATGTTTTTCGAAGGACTGAGAAACCATCTTGTGGAGGATGTCCCACGTCTTCTGACAGTGGATTCGATAGATACAGCCCGGACGGACTACTATGAACAGTACGGATCTATCTTCTTTATAGGAATTTTTTTATCCATTCTTTTTGTGACAGCGGTATGTCTTATCATATACTATAAGCAGATCACAGAAGGGTACGATGACAGAGAGCGTTTTCACATCATGCAAAAAGTAGGCATGAGTCGGGAGGAAGTCAAAAAGGCCATACGAAAGCAGATCCTTCAGGTGTTTTTCCTGCCGCTTATTCTGGCAGCCATTCACATGGCAGTGGCATTCCCGGCGCTTTGCAGGCTGCTTAGAGTCATGAATCTGGTCAATCGTGATCTTTTTGCTGTCTGCACAGTTGTGACAGTGCTTGTCTTCGGGTGTGTCTATTTTGTCATCTACAGCTTGACATCCAGGACATATTACCGACTGGTAACAAGATAACCGGAAAACAGTATGAAAGAACCATGGAGTTCAATTTTGAACTTCATGGTTTTTGGCTGTCTGTAACCTCGATTTTCCTTTGAGTTTTCAGCTAACATGAAGGAAAGTTATCTGGTCAGGGGATACAAAGTGCTGTAAAAAAAGTGAAGATATCGATGAAAATATGTTGAAATGCTCAAAAATTTGACATTAGGACATAAAAATTGGTCATTCTTCCATTCATAGGGGGAATGACCAATTGTATAATTAGGAGCGTAGAAAGAAACTACTTGTTTTCAGAAAAGCCGGTTTTTTGTTTCCGGTAATCGGACGGAGAACATCCGGCCGCATTGCGGAACATTTTTGAAAACGCAAGGGAATCTTCATACCCTACATGACGGGCGATGTCTTTTATGAAAGTATCCGTGGAGGAAAGCAGGGTTTTTGCTTTTTCCATCCGGTAATTCAAAAGATATTTTTGAGGAGACATCTGAAGCTTTTTGTTAAAAATGTAAAACAGATAAGAACGGGTAATTCCAATGTAGTCTGCGATATCCTGTATGTGTATGCTTTTGCTGTAGTTGAAATGAATGTACTGCAGGGCATGCTCAAAATATGTCTCAGGGAGATAGTCGTGATGCTTCTGTATATATGACGAATCCGAGACATGGTAAGAGGATGTCAGCATGGAAAAGAGAGAAAACAGGAGGCTGACACGTTTGAGTTCATTCGTGATAGTAAGCTGATGGGTTTTCAGCATTTCGCGGACAATGGCGGCGTACTCTTCCGGATCGGCTGCACAGTCGCGTACATATGGGGAATGGGCAAACCCGGCCTGCTCCATATACTGGGCGGATTTATTCCCCTGAAAACTGATAAAGGCGTAGGTCCATGGATCCTGGCCGTCGGCGTAGTATCGGGACGTCGTATTCGGCGGAATCAGAAAGATCTGCCCTTTCCTGAGATGATAGATATGATGATCAATCTGGTCCAGACACTGAAATCCGACGACATCATACAGGATATTGGTTTCCATCATCACAACCTCCTCTGTTTTACATGAATGCTTATATGATATAAAGATAACAAGATTCAGACAATAAAGTCAATATCCTGTGAAAGATTTCCAAAATGAAAGGCAGCTTTGAAAAGCAGACACATCAAGGAGGACACAATGAAAATTCAGTGTAATATCGACACAGAAATAAAGACGCTATCCCGGGTTCTGTCGGATGGAAGAAAAGTGGAGAATATCCGTTTGAATCACATTCCTGCGGGTGCAAAAGAGATTGTGATCACAGCGGAATGGGATTTTCCTATCGTAGATATCGCCGGGAAATGGCATCCGGCATGCAGATTCGACAGGGCGCTAAAGGCTGACTGGGCGCACGGAGAACAGTCCATGAGCGCGGTATCCGCTCCGATACAGACGCTTTTCAGCGCCGGTGGAAAAAACAGGGCCACGGTTGCCGTCTCTGAGACGCTGAAGCCGGTAAATATGAATCTGGGCGTCCATGAAGAAGAGGGGACTATGAAGTGCAAAGTGGATATTTACGTCGGAGAGACAGAGGGGGATACGTACGAAGCAGATATTCTGGAAGACTACAGAGATGTCAGATACGAACAGTCCATCAGAGAGGCTGGACTTTGGTGGGAAAACGAGTGCGGATTGAAGCCCTTAGAAGTCCCGGAAGACGCCAGGGACCCCATGTACTCTTTCTGGTACTCCTATCATCAGGACATCTGTGAGACAGAAATCGAGAAAGAATGCGGGCGGGCAAAAGAACTTGGTTTCCGGACAGTCATTGTGGATGACGGATGGCAGACGGACGACACGAATCGAGGATATGCCTTCTGCGGAGATTGGAAAGTGGCAGAGAAGAAGATCAAAGATATGCGTGCCCACGTGGAGCGCGTCCATCAGATGGGGATGAAATACCTGCTCTGGTTCAGTGTTCCTTATGTAGGGATGAAATCGCAGATGTGGAAACTTTTTCACGATAAGCTCATCGGTGTGGATGAAGAACAGCAGACGGGAATTCTGGATATCCGATATCCGGAAGTTCGGACGTATCTCAAAAATATCTACGTGAAAGCAGTCAGTGAGTGGGGACTTGACGGGCTGAAACTGGATTTTATCGACGAATTCTACGAGAGAAAGACGACGCCGTCTCCGAATGAAAACATGGATTGTGTGTGTCTTCAGATTGCGCTGGACAAGCTTTTGAGCGAGACGATAGAGGAATTGAGAATCATCAGGGAAGATATTCTGATCGAATTCCGACAGCGCTACATCGGGCCGAGTATCCGAAGATACGGAAATATGCTCAGGGTTACGGACTGCCCGGAATCCGGATTGTCAAACAGGGTGTACAGTATCGATCTCAGGCTTTTGAGCGGACGGACGGCAGTACACAGCGATCCGATTGTGTGGAATAAAAATGAGACGCCGGAAACAGCGGCGCTTCAGATTATAGAGTCGCTTTTTGCAACCATGCAGTTTTCAGTCAAGATAGATGAAATGGGCGACAGGATGAAGAAGATGGTAAGGCATTACATGGGGTTTATGAGGGAACATAGAGGATTGCTTCAAGACGCCCCGGTGTGCGCGAAAGAACCGCAGAATCTGTACCCGGAAGTCAGTGTGGAAAATGAAAAAGAGAAAATCATTGCCTTGTATTCAGCAGACCGCATAGTCAGGCTGGATATACGGAAAGAGCGTACGATCATCGTCAACGGAACGCAGGCAAACGAGATTTATGTGAAGGCAGAGGGAAAAAATGTTGTAAAGATCATTCAGACGGACTGCTGCGGACAGGTGGTAAAGGAAGAGAGTCGGGTATTGTCCGGCATCCAGAGCCTGGACTGCACCATGTCAGGTCAGATTGAAATCAGAAAGCAAGAAGAAAAATAAAATAAGGAGGATCATCATGAAAAAGAGAATGAGAAGATTATTGGCGGCAGCGCTTGCAACAGCCATGTCCGTGTCACTGCTTGCAGGATGCGGATCCGGCGAGGAAGACGGGGGAGAGTCCAAGGACGGAAAAGTACATATCCGTTTTGCTACATGGGACAGTGCGGATACACTGGATGATCAGCAGGAATGTGTAGATAAGTTCAATGAAAGCCAGGATAAGATCGAAGTTACCCTGGAAGGATGGGGAGGAGATTTCGATACGAAACTTACGGCCAGCATGGGAGCCGGAGATGCTCCGGATGTAATGTATATGTGGGATTATCCGACATATGGAGACAGCCTGGAACCATTGGATGAGCGGATCGAAGCGGAAGGAGAAGACTATAAGAACAACTTTTTCGAAGCTCTCTGGCCGTATAACTCAAAAGACGGACAGATTTACGGGGTTCCGGTCAGTGTTGTTACCTCCTGCCTGTACTACAACAAGGACATTTTTGACCAGGCTGGCGTAGCATACCCGACAGATGACTGGACATGGGAAGATGTGGCGAAGGCTTCCAAAGAGATTGAATCCAAAGTGGAGAACGTCAACGGATTTACATTTGAGATGGGAACGCTTCCGTATACGTTTGAGATGTATTTGTGGAGCAATGGAACTGCATTTGTGGACGAAGACGGAAAAATGGACGGCAATATGAACAGCAAAGAGGCTGTGGAAGTATTCCAGATGTTCCAGGATATGGAAAAAGACGGGATTGCGTATGCATCCGAAGAAGCAGGACAGACAGAGATGCTCGGCGGAAAGACAGCAATGTATGTGGACGGAACATGGCCGATGAAACAGTTTGATGAGGAAGTTGTAGCGGTACATCAATAGTGCAGGTAAAAACAAGAAAAGTATGGAATTTGATAAAGGGGGCGGAAAGCTCCCTTTGCAAGTAAGGAGTACGGTCACATGAAAAAAAATAAAATGAAAAAGGTCATTCCGTACCTGTTCATCTTACCGTGGATCATTGGATTTCTCGTTTTCACATTGGGACCGCTGATTTTCTCCATGGTCATCAGCCTTTTTGACTGGCCGGTCGTAGGAGAGCGGATTTTTGTCGGGCTTGGAAATTACATAGAGATGTTCACAAAAGATAAACAGGTTGTGAAGTCGCTTATCATCAGCGTCAAATATGCTGCTATTTTTGTTCCGCTGAATATCTGTATTGCGCTTTTTCTGGCAATGCTGATCAGCCAGCCTCTGAAAGGTGTAAAAATTTACAGAACGATTTTTTACATTCCGGCTGTCATATCAGGAGTTGCAACGTCCGTTATATGGAGCTGGGTGCTGAACAGTGATTACGGTGTGCTGAACTATCTGCTGTCCCTTATGGGCATCAAAGGGCCGAAATGGCTTGTCAGCCCGACTTGGGCGATTTTGGCGGTGGTTCTTGTCAGCGCATTCGGTGTTGGAACAATGATGCTTATTTTCTACACGAATATCAAAAGTATCCCTGTGGATGTATATGAGGCGGCCTCGCTGGACGGCGCAGGCCCGGCAAGACAGTTCTTCAGCATTACGCTGCCGATCATCACGCCGACACTTCTGTTCAACCTGATCACATCGATCATCAGTTCCTTCCAGCAGGTTACGCTTGTCATGCTGCTGACATCCGGAGGGCCGATGCGATCCACCTATTTCTATGGGCTTATGACATACGAAAATGCATTCCGCCATCACAAACTGGGATATGCCGCTGCCAACGCATGGGTTATGTTTCTCATCATCCTCTGTCTGACGGCAATCGTGTTCAAATCGTCCTCCATGTGGGTATTCTATGAAAATGAGATGGGAGATACGAAGAAAAAGAAAAGGAGGAAGAAGTAATGAGAATGTCAAAACGGTCAAAAGCAGTACTTTATATACTGATGACGCTGGTCGCGATCTACTTTTTGTTCCCTTTTATTTACATGTTTTTCTCTACATTTAAGACAGAAGCGGAAGCGATCGCATATCCGCCGAAACTTTTCCCAAAAGAGTGGAACTGGCAGAATTTTACCGATGCGTGGAACGCACAGCCATTTGGAACATTTCTGAAAAATTCGGTGACAGTAACCGTGCTTTCCGCTCTTGGATCCATGGTGTCCGCGTCATTGGTAGCATATGGCTTTGCAAGATTCCAGTTTAAGGGCAAGAACATCCTTTTTATGATCCTTTTATCTACGATGATGATTCCGTGGGACGTTACGATGATCCCGCAGTACATGGAATTCAATGTATTTGGATGGCTGAACACACTGAAACCGCTGATCGTTCCTTCCTGGTTTGGTTCTGCCTACTATATCTTCCTCATGCGGCAGTTCCTCATGGGAGTGCCAAAGGATTTTGAAGAAGCGGCAAGAATCGACGGCGCAAGTTCCTTCCAGATTTTCTATAAGATTTATGTGCCGATTATGAAACCGGCATTGATACTGATCGGAGTTCT
The DNA here is from genome assembly GCF_047234585.1 of Sellimonas sp. Taxonomy (NCBI): domain Bacteria; kingdom Bacillati; phylum Bacillota; class Clostridia; order Lachnospirales; family Lachnospiraceae; genus Sellimonas; species Sellimonas sp. The sequence goes on from NZ_JBKSWG010000005.1 coordinate 98,676, forward strand.
GAATATGCTGTCAGCATGGAACGACTATCTCGGACCGTTGATTTTCCTGCAGGAGAGAGACAAATATACGCTCGCCCTGGGACTTGCACAGTTCAAGGGAGCATTTTCACAGGAAATCGTACCGATGCTCTGCGTTACAGTGATCATGATCATCCCACCTATCCTGATCTTTCTGTTTGCGCAGAAATATATCATTGAGGGAACCGGCGGAGCAATCAAATAGCAAAACAAAAGGGAATCTTTGCCGGGCATGGATTCCCTTTACTGATAAAAGAAACAGACAAGGGAGAACAAGAATGGCGATTCAATTTCACGAGAAATCAAAAGAATTTCATCTTTTTAACGACAAGATCAGCTATATCATCAAAGTCCTGGAGAATGGGCAGTTAGGTCATGTCTATTATGGAAAGCATCTGACGGACAGGGAAGAGTTTGGTTACCTGATCGAGTATGCAAGGAGGGACATGGCGCCGTATCCCATGGAAGGAAGAAGCAATTTTTCTCTGGAACATCTGAAGCAGGAATATCCCACATATGGTTCCGGGGATACGAGATATCCGGCGTTTGAACTGGAGCAGGCGGACGGAAGCCGTGTTGTGAATTTTACATATAAAGGACATCGGATTTTTCCGGGGAAAAAAGAGCTTGAAGGACTTCCGGCGGTCTATGTAGAAAAGGAGAATGAGGCAGATACACTGGAAGTCGTGCTGGAAGATGAGATGATCCGGACAAAAATCATTTTGTCTTATACGATCTTCAGGAAATTCCCGGTTATCACAAGACACGCGCGGTTTGAATGCGACCTGGAAGAAGGAGTCACTCTTTTGAACTGCATGAGCGGATCTCTGGATTTGCCGGACAAAGAGTACGAGATGGTAGAGCTGGCCGGGGCATGGAACAGAGAGCGGTATCCGCATACAAGAGAACTCGGTTACGGCATTCAAGGTGTTTACAGTATGAGAGGGTGCAGCAGCCATCAGTTCAACCCCTTCCTGATGCTCAGACGGAAACAGGCGGATGAGTCCAGCGGAGAAGTGCTTGGGTTCAGCCTTGTGTATAGCGGAGATTTCCTGGCTCAGGTAGAAGTAGATAATTTTGATGTGACGAGAGTCGTCATGGGTATTCATCCGAATGAATTTCGGTGGGAGCTTGGAAAGGGAGAAGAATTTCAGACTCCGGAGATGGTTATGGTCTACTCGGATAAAGGGATGAACGCAATGAGCCAGGTATTCCATGAACTTTACCGGACGAGACTTGCGCGGGGAACCTGGAGGGAGAAAGAACGTCCAATCCTGATTAACAACTGGGAAGCCACATACTTTGACTTCAACGAAGAAAAAATCCTTCAGATTGCGGAAAAGGCAAAACAGATCGGGGTGGAACTCTTTGTTCTGGATGACGGATGGTTCGGAAAGAGAGATGGGGACAACTGTTCGCTGGGGGATTGGTACCCGAATTTAAAAAAACTTCCGGGCGGAATCAAAGGTCTGGCCGAGAAGATCGAGGCGCTGGGAATGAAATTCGGTCTTTGGTTTGAACCGGAGATGACAAACAAAGACAGCGATCTGTTCCGGTCGCATCCGGACTGGCTTTTGGCGGATATCAGGAGAACTTACTGCCACAGCAGAAACCAGTATGTGCTGGATTTCTCAAAAGAGGAAGTGGTGGACTACATATACAGGCAAATGCGCAAAGTGCTTGGGGAAGCGCCGGTTTCCTATGTGAAATGGGATATGAACCGCGCATTTTCCGAAGTGTTTTCCAACGGGAGAGGAAAAAACTGGCAAGGGAAAGTGCGCCATCAGTATATACTTGGTGTCTACAGTCTGTATGAGCGGCTGATCCGGGAATTTCCGGATATCCTTTTTGAATCATGCGCAAGTGGCGGGGCGAGATTTGATCCGGGAATGCTCTATTACGCGCCCCAGGCATGGACATCCGACAATACGGACGCAGTAGAACGTGTCAAAATTCAATACGGGACTTCCTACGTGTATCCCATCAGCAGCATGGGAAGCCATGTGTCGGCATCGCCGAATCATCAGGTGTTCCGAAACACTTCTCTGGAGATGAGAGGAAACGTGGCGTATTTCGGAACATTTGGGTACGAACTGGATATCAGCAAACTTCCGGAAGAGGAACTGGAAATGATGAAAGAACAGATCCGATTTATGAAACAGCACCGTAAGATGATACAGCAGGGGGTATTTTATCGACTGAAAAGTCCGTTTGAAGGAAACAACTCGGCATGGCAGGTAATTTCTTCGGATAAGAGAGAGGCGCTGATGGCATACTTTCGCACGCTTCAGCCGGCACAAGGAAAATTTGAGCGGATTTATCTCAAAGGACTGGAAGAGACGGCTCAATATGAAGTGCGGGAATGTTTTGGCGCAAGGATGGACCTGGGAGTACACTATGGCGATGAGCTGATGTATGCGGGTCTGAGCGTATCAGACTGCGCAGCAGGGGTTGACAGGATAGCAAGAGAACAACAGGGAGATTTCTTTTCCAGGCTATTTTATGTAAAAAAAGTGGAAGACCGGTAAGCAAAAAAGAGAAAAACAGCCTGGCGGCAGGGAGAAGGCGGCAAGCCATCCCTGCCGTTTATGTATGGCTTGCTTTTTTCAGGGACAGAAATTATAATAGTAACGGATCTTTGAGATTATAAAAGCGACAGGAAGGGGGATTATATGCTGAAAGGAAAGACGGTAGTCCTTGCAGTGACGGGAAGTATCGCGGCATACAAGATCGCGTCACTTGCAAGTGCACTTAAGAAGCTTGAGGCGGATGTGCACGTACTGATGACAGAGAATGCGACGAATTTTATCAATCCGATCACATTTGAAACTCTTACCGGCAATAAATGCCTGATCGATACATTTGACCGGAATTTTCAGTACAGTGTGGAGCACGTGGCTCTGGCAAAACAGGCGGACATCGTCATGGTCGCACCGGCCAGCGCCAACGTAATAGGAAAGATCGCAGGCGGAATCGCCGACGATATGCTCACGACAACGGTCATGGCATGCCCGTGCAAAAAGATTGTCGTCCCGGCGATGAATACCAATATGTTTGAAAATCCGATCGTGCAGGATAATCTGGAAAAGCTCAGAAGATTCGGATACGAGGTGGTAGATCCGGCCAGCGGATATCTGGCGTGCGGAGATACCGGCCAGGGAAAGATGCCGGAACCGGAATTGCTCCTCGAGTATATTCTGAGAGAGATCCAGTTTGAGAAGGATATGGCTGGGAAACGTGTGCTTGTCACGGCAGGGCCGACACAGGAAGCCATCGATCCGGTACGTTATATTACAAACCATTCCACCGGAAAGATGGGGTATGCTCTGGCGACAGTCTGCATGAGACGGGGAGCCGATGTCACGCTTGTGACCGGACCGACAGCCATACCGAAGCCGGAGTTTGTAAAAGCGATCACGGTCCACACGGCCAAGGAAATGTTTGAGGCGGTAAAAGACGAGGCGCCGCGTCAGGACATCATCATCAAGGCGGCGGCGGTGGCAGATTACCGGCCGAAATATGTAAGCCATGAGAAAGTCAAAAAGAAAGAAGGGGATTTGTCCATTCCGATGGAGCGCACCGACGATATTTTGAAATATCTGGGCGACAACAAAAGAGAAGGACAGTTTCTGTGCGGATTTTCCATGGAAACAGAAAATATGATAGAGAATTCAAGAAAAAAACTCGAAAAGAAAAATCTGGATATGATCGTGGCAAATAACCTGAAAGTAGAAGGTGCGGGGTTTGCAGGCGATACAAATGTCGTGACGATCATTACGAAGGATGAGGAAGTCTCACTCGAAAAAATGTCAAAAGAGGAGGCAGCCGTACAGATCCTTGACCGGATTTTGATGTGCGGACAGAAGTAGTACATGTCTGTGCCGACGTATTGTATCTCATAGGAGAATGATAACAAGGAGGCAAATATGAATCAAACAACATCAACAACTGCAGGCGCAGCAAGAAGCAGTATGAAAAAAGTACAGGGGATGATCCAGGTGGCATTATTTGGCGCCATCATCGTCATTATGGCGTTTACCCCTTTCCTCGGATATATTCCGCTTGGATTTACGAGAGCAACTATCATCCATATTCCCGTGATACTGGGATCTCTGCTTCTGGGACCGAAAAAAGGAGCGGCACTTGGCGCTATCTTCGGTCTGACAAGCCTGATCAACAATACGATGAACCCGACGGTTACATCGTTTGTTTTTACGCCGTTTTACAGCCTGGGAGAGGTAAGCGGAGGTATCGGAAGCCTTATCATCTGTTTTGTCCCACGGATTTTAGTGGGTATCCTCCCATATTATGTGTACCGGCTGTTTGAGAAAAGCAGAAAGAAGACGGGCGTGTCGGCCGCCGGACTTATTGCGGCAGGCGTATGCGGCGCACTTGTCAACACACTGCTTGTGATGAACCTTATTTTTGTATTTTTCCGCGATGCCTATGCAGCAGCAAACAACGTGGCTGAATCCGCCGTATACAGCTTTATCCTGTCTGTCATCGGGATCAACGGTGTACCGGAAGCCATTGTGGCCGGGGTTCTTACCCTTTGCATCGGAAAAGTTCTTATGAGGAAAAATATCAGAGCCAGATTAGGAGTGTCAAAATGATTTTAGCAATCGACATAGGAAACACAAACATCGTCATCGGCTGCATGGAAGGCAGCCGGTGTGTATTTATAGAGCGCCTTTCCACCGTCCGGACAAAGACGGAACTGGAATACGCGATCGATATCAAAAACGTTCTTGATATTTACGGGATTCACAGAGAAGACCTGGAAGGAGGGATCATCGCATCCGTCGTTCCACAGATCACGAAAGCCTTTCAGCTTGCGGCCGAGAAGATCCTGAAACTGGATGTCATGATCGTAGGAGCCGGCATAAAAACCGGACTCAATATCCGGATGGACAATCCGGCATCCCTTGGAGGGGATCTTGTTGTGGACGCGGTAGCAGGAATAGCGGAATATCCGGCGCCCATGATCATCTTTGACATGGGGACGGCGACGACAGTGAGCGTCATCGACAGTGAGAAACGTTATCAGGGAGGGATGATCTACCCGGGAATTCAGGTTTCTCTGGACTCTCTTACATCAAAAGCGGCCCAGCTAAGCGGTATCAGTCTGGAAGCGCCGGAGCATCTCATCGGGAAAAATACGATTGAGTGTATGAAAAGCGGAATTATTTACAGCAGCGCTGCCGCTATCGACGGCATCATCGACCGGATGAAAGAACAGCTGGGCGAAAATCTGACCGTCATCGCCACAGGCGGACTGGCGAAAAAGATTATACCGCACTGTAAGCGGGAGATCATTCTGGATGATGATCTGCTGCTGAAAGGTCTTTCCATCCTTTATGAGAAGAACAGAAAAAACAAGAGATGATCTTTCAGTCCGGACAATGTAGAGAAAGATGACAAATGAGAGGGGGGAGCCGGACATTGAAAAACAATAAATACGAGATTGACATGTGCAACGGATCGATCATGGACAAACTGATTTCTTTTTCTGTCCCACTGATGATTTCCAGTATTCTCCAGCTGATGTTTAATGCGGTGGATATCATTGTTGTGGGAAGATTCAGCGGCAGCCGGGCTCTGGCGGCAGTCGGATCGACCACTGCACTGATCAATATCTTTACCAACCTTTTTATCGGAATTTCGCTTGGAGCAAATGTCCTTGCAGCACGTTATCATGCGGCGGGACGCGGAAAAGAAATGTCGGAAGCTGTACATACAGCCATCACGCTTGCCTTGATCAGCGGGATAGTGATGGCTTTTGTCGGAGTCGGCGCATCCCGGATGGCTCTCACTTTGATGGGGACACCGGGCGATGTCATAGACTTGTCGGTAGTTTATATGCGGATCTATTTTATGGGGATGCCGTTTTTTATGCTTTATAATTATGGGGCGGCAATCCTGCGGGCGGTGGGCGACACGAAGAGACCATTGCTTTATCTGATTGCCGCAGGATGTGCCAATGTGGTTCTGGATCTTCTGCTTGTCATAGTGATCCCTCTTGGCGTGGCCGGCGTGGCCATCGGAACTGTGACCTCACAGATGATCTCCTGTATTCTTGTAATTCGCTGTCTCCATAGCTCAGAAGGAGATTATCAGCTTCGTTTCTCCAAGCTTACCATCAAAAAGGAGCATTTGAAACGAATTTTTCAGGTAGGGATTCCTGCCGGAATACAGAGCACAGTCATCAATTTCTCCAATGCCCTTTTGCAGTCTTCTGTCAATTCCTTTGGAGCGACGGCAATGGCAGGATACACAGCAGCCAACAATATCATTGGATTTCTGTATGCGGCAGTCAATGCAGTCACACAGGCATGCATGAGCTTTACGAGTCAGAATTACAGTGTCAAGAAGCAAAAACGCATGGACCGGGTGCTGGCAGACTGCATGATCCTGTCGGTAGGCGTCTCTGCAGTCATGGGAGTGGGCGCTTATGTGTTCGGAGCCCAGATTCTGAAGATATACACGGCAGATGCGGAAGTAATCCACTGCGGGGTGGAGGTATTGTCTATCACGACAGTACCATACTTCCTTTGCGGCATCATGGATCTGTTTCCAGGTGCCCTGCGCGGAATGGGACATTCCGCTGTGCCGATGCTCTTGTCTGTGATCGGAACGGTAGGCACAAGGATCGTGTGGATCTATCTGTTTTTCCCGCACCACAGATCGTTGTTCTTTTTGTTTATTTCCTATCCGGGATCATGGATCATCACGATTCTCATGCAGGCAGTGTGCTTCTACTTTGTGAGAAAACAATGCAAAATGGAAATATTTTTGGACAGCGCGGATGCATAGGGATTGACGGAAAACTTTATCGACTTATACCCCGTTCTGTGATATGATTATGAATGTATGATCATAGAACAGAAAGGGGTATTTTCATGGAAAATACGTCTGAAAATAGAAGAGACAAATTGAAAAAAAATCCATCCAAACATATTTGCACAGGGCTTTTGGCCCATGTGGATGCCGGAAAGACGACGCTTGCAGAGAGCATCCTATATTTCGGCGGAAGGATAAGAAAACTTGGGAGAGTGGATCATAAAGATGCATTTCTGGACACGCACGAGCTGGAAAAAAACCGGGGCATCACGATCTTTTCCAAGCAAGCAGAGGTGTCCATCGGGGAGAAGGCGGTTACGCTTCTTGACACACCGGGACATGTGGATTTTTCTGCGGAAATGGAACGGACGCTCCAGGTGCTTGACTACGCCATCCTTATTATCAGCGGTGCAGACGGTGTACAGGGGCATGTGGAGACGCTTTGGAAACTGCTTGACAGATACGAAATTCCAGTCTTTATTTTTGTGAACAAGATGGACCAGGAGGGCACGGATAAAGAGACGCTTTTAAAGGAGCTGAAAGAACGGCTGGATGAGCGGTGTATTGATTTCAGAAAGGAACAAAAAAGAGAAGAGTTTCTGGAAAACATCGCGGTCTGTGATGACAGCCTGCTGGAAGCTTACCTGGAGACAGGGGAAATTGAGGACGAGGCAGTAAGGACATTGATTCGGGAGCGCAGACTTTTTCCATGTTGTTTCGGGTCGGCACTACGGACAGAGGGGGTCGAAGACTTTCTGGAAATATTTTCCAAGTACACCTCATATCCGGAATATCCGGATACGTTCGGAGCGAAAGTGTACAAGATAGCAAGAGATCCGCAGGGTATGAGACTGACATACATGAAAGTAACAGGCGGTTCCCTGAAAGTAAAGGCACTGCTTTCCAACCGAAGAGAAGGAACGAAAGAGCAGGAATGCTGGGAGGAAAAAGTGCACCAGATCCGCATATATTCGGGAGCTGGGTTCGAGACGGCGGAGGAAGTGCAGGCCGGGGCGATATGCGCGGTCACAGGCCTTACTCATACTTTTGCCGGGGAAGGTCTTGGATTTGAGCCCGAGGCCCAGGCGCCGGTCCTGGAACCAGTATTGAGCTATCAGATTCAGCTTCCTGAAGGGACAGACGTACATCGCATGTTTGGGAAACTAAAGGAGCTGGAAGAAGAAATACCGGAACTCCATATTGTGTGGAGGGAACAGGCAAACGAGATCCATGCCCAGGTCATGGGGGAAGTTCAGATTGAAATCCTCAAAAGCCTGATCAGCGAACGCTTCCATACAGAAGTAGAATTCGGAACCGGAAGCATCCTGTACAAGGAAACGATTGCGGATACGGTGGAAGGAGTCGGGCATTTCGAACCGCTCAGACATTACGCGGAAGTCCATCTTTTGCTGGAGCCGGGAGAGCCAGGAAGCGGCCTTGTGCTGGAGACATCATGCAGCGAGGATGTCCTGGACAAAAATTGGCAGCGTCTGATCCTTACGCATCTGGCGGAAAAGAAACACCCGGGAGTTCTTACAGGATCCGAGATTACGGACATGAAACTGATCCTGGCAGCAGGAAGGGCACATCAGAAACATACAGAAGGCGGAGATTTCCGGCAGGCTACATACAGGGCTGTCCGGCATGGACTTAAAAAAGCAAAAAGCATCCTTCTGGAACCGGTGTATGAATTCACGCTGGAAGTTCCTTCTGAGATGGTCGGACGGGCCATGGCGGACATCCAGCGCATGAGCGGAAGTTTCGAGACGCCGGAGAATGAAGGGGATATGGCTGTCCTGAGGGGAAGTGCCCCGGTATCTGAAATGCAGGGCTATCAGATGGAGGTCATGGCCTACACAAAAGGAAGAGGCCGATTCTCCTGTATGCTTGGCGGGTATGAGCCTTGTCACAATGCAGAGGAAGTCATTGCGGCTATCGCTTATGATTCGGAGGCGGATACGGAAAATCCGACCGGATCTGTTTTTTGTGCCCACGGAGCCGGATTCTATGTAGAGTGGGATAAGGTAGAAGAATACATGCACCTGGAAAGCTGTCTGAAAGAAGAGGTACAGACAGAGAGTGTTTCTGGGAAAGAGCCAAGCACCTACAGTCTCGGATCCGGATACGGATGGGGAGACGATAAAGAGCTGGAAGAAATATTTACCCGTACTTACGGTCCGGGAAAGGAACGAAAATACGGATTTCAAAAGAAGACGATCTCTGCTCCCAGGACGGAACAGAGCTATATCCCGAAGAAACGCAAAGACGAAAAAGAGTATCTGCTTGTAGACGGATACAATATCATTTTTGCGTGGGATGAGCTGAAAGAACTGTCCAAGATCAATATCGAAGCGGCGAGAAACAAACTCATGGACATTCTGAGCAACTATCAGGGATACAAGAAAAATACCTTGATCCTTGTGTTCGATGCATACAAAGTGCCGGGAAACATAGGGGAAGTACAGAAATATCACAATATCTATGTAGTGTACACGAAAGAAGCGGAGACGGCAGATCAGTATATTGAAAAAACTGTCCACGAGATCGGACGCAAATACCATGTGACAGTGGCAACTTCCGATGGACTGGAACAGATCATCATTATGGGGCAGGGCGCGCAGAGATTGTCCGCCATGGGATTTCTGGAGGAAATCGAAGCGGCGAACACGGAAATCCGGGAAATCTACCTGAAACGAACCGGAGGAAAGAACGGAAATTATCTGTTTGACCATCTGCCGGAAGAGATGACAGAGAAGATGGAAGAAATACGGATTGGAAAGAAAAAGACAGAGATATAATAAAAGGGCAGGCCTGTTACGGCCTGCTCCTTTTCTAGTGCGCTTCTATTTGCGCAGAATTTCATGAGGCGGTTCAATCTCATTTGCAATCGTATGTTCTGTAAGCTCAGATAAAATCCGGATCTTCTTGTTGAGAAGAGGGCGCATACAGTTTGGAACATGCTCCTGGTGTGCACGGTGGATGGCTACACATTCCTTACAGTTGCCGTGGTAGCGGCATGCCTTCAGACACGGACAGTGATCTTTGTTCTTGTACTCCTGACGGAACTCGCTGGCAAACTCTTCCTGGAGACGAAGTCCTTCGGCACGGTTCCCCTTGTGAAATTCTTCCATTGCTGCTTTTTCTTTTGGATTTCCTTCGATTATCATTCCCAGACCTCCTGAATATAAAGGCTATTTCAAAGACAGATTTATTGTAACATAAAGAGAGCAGAAAAGACAGAAAAAAGGAAGCAATAGTGCAGGAATACCTGCGTGCGCTTCCTTTTTTATATTTGTCTGATTTACAAAAGCAAAGAGGATGGATCTGCATCCAGCATCAGGTGCAGCTCATGGAGCGCTCGTGTGATGGCGACGTAGAGAAGTTTTGCCTCCCGCGGATTGTTTCCATAGCGGCTCTCATCTGGCTTCCACAAGATGACACAGTCAAATTCCAGGCCTTTTGTGAGCATGACAGGAAGTACCATGACGCCGTTGTGGAAAGCGGAGGAATCGGCATCTGTGATATCAAGGATCGACCGCACTTCCGCTGCCTCATCTTCCGTACGGCAGACGACAGCGATCGTCTCGAAATTCTTGGCTTTCACGGCAGCTACTGTTTCCAGAAGTAAAGCCGGCAAAGAAGCGGTATTCGCCCGGTGGATTTCCGGTGGAAGTCCATGCCGAATGACAGGCTGGATCCGGTAACTGCCCTGGGAGGCTTTCTCAAGGACTTTTCCTGCGTACTGAGAAATTTCGATCGTATTGCGGTAACTTTTGGCAAGCAGATAGAAGCTGTCCCGTTCCTCTTTAAAGAGCGCCTTCTTCAGACTCTCCCAGTCATTCATCCCAGTTTCATAGCGGATATTCTGGGAGACATCGCCCATAATGGTAAAAAAGCAAGGCGGAAAGATTTCTTTCAGCACATAGTAGACGGTTTCTCCAAAATCCTGCGCTTCGTCGATAATGATCTGGCTGAATTCGTCCATCTCTTTTTTCTGGAGAATCCGTTTTTTGATCAAAGCCAGAGCGGCAGCGTCGTACACGTCAAACTGTTTTTTACGCACGGATTCTATCGTGGTCGAAAATAAAGAGCAGCTTTCTTCACTTTCTCTGGAAAGGGTTTCCAAAAAGGCAAGATAGATAGAATCTTCCGTCCATTTGTGCCTGGAGGAATCAAAGTATTTCCTGTAGTTTAAAAGTTTTGCCTTTTTATATTCCGGTGTGCGCTCTGTACAGAGAAAACGGATTCGGGACGCGAGCCGTTCATTGAAAAGCTTTTCCGTCTGAAAGAGGGAGAGGTCCGGATGATAGAAGCGGGCTTCTTCCATGTTTGCGGAAGAGAGGACGACGCCAAGCTCCGGATCGGTAATATCCTGTATGGAAAGAGCATCCTCCTGCCATTTTTTCAGAAAGGCATCCAGTTTCCGGACGAAAGACAGGCGGCTCTTGAGCGGCGCCTCCGGAAGATCCGGAACAATCCGAAAACTTTTCTTGAAATGATTTCCGAGAAAATAAGGGAAGACGGCATCCATACGCATTTGGCGGACATTTTTGACATCCAGTTCAGGGAGACCGCTGCTGATATAATTCAGGAGCATATCGTTCCCACCGATGATACAGAATTCTGCCGGCTTATACTTGTCTTCGTAATTGTAGAGGAGATAAGAAATCCGGTGGAGTGCGACGGTCGTTTTCCCGCTTCCAGCGACACCCTGCACGATGATATTTTTGGAAGGGATATCACGGATGATCTCATTTTGCTCCTTCTGGATCGTGGCGATGATGTCGCCAAGGACCGCTTCCTTGTTCTGGGAAAGATATTTGACAAGCAGTTCGTCGTTTGCCGCCACGTCGTCATCATAAAACCCAAGCAGTTTCCCGTCGGAAATATCGTATGTGCGTTTGCGGTGCAGATCAATCTCCACGTCATCCGCTTCAGGTACATGGTAAAAACCATGTCCCAGTTCATTCTCATAGTAGATGCTGGCAGCGGGCGCCCGCCAGTCGACGATGACAACATCCGTCTGATTTTTTGTAATTCCGTTCTTCCCGATATAGAGACGTTCCGTACTTTCATAAGTGAGGTCATCATAGTCGATGCGGCCAAAGTACGGTTTTTTCAGAGCCGCGCGATTTTTTCGAAGGGCATTCTGGGTATGTTCCAAAATATTCTGACTGGCAGTTAGCTGACCGTAGGAATCCCCTTCGCCCTTTTTTACGGCCTGGAACAGGGCAGTGACCTCTTTTCTGCCGGCCTGTTCCCTGGCTTCATATAGCCGGATGTTTTCCTGTATCAGGGAAAGACAGCTTTCCAAGTGCAGGAGTTCTTCTTTTTGTTCCTGATTCATGTTCCATGTTCCTTTCTTTCCGGCCATCCCAAACACTGTAAGCCTTATTATAGCAGGAAAGAAGGAGACAGAAAACAGAAAAATCAGGGAAAATGAGATTTTTGCAGGTTTTCTGAGGTATTATAAGTGAAAAGCTTTTCAGGAAAATGACAGAAGAAATGGAGGAGCAAAGTGGATACGCAGAAATATACAGAAACCGTGAAAAAATACAGCAGTATGGTATACCGCATTGCATTCCATGACTGCCGGAATCGGGCAGATGCAGAAGACATTATGCAAAATGTATTTCTGAGACTCTACAGAAGCAAAGACGCGCCTCAGGAGGAAGAGCATATCCGACACTGGCTTGTGCAGGTAACGATACGGGAGTCAAAAAGGCTATTTTCCAGGCCATTTAAAAAACGGGAAGACCTTCTTTGGGAAATCCGTCCATCAAAGAGCAGCATTGCAAAGTGGCCGGAGGTTCTAAAAGAAGAGCATGAAAACGATGTCCTGGAAAAGGTGCTGGAACTGCCAAGGAAATACCGGACAGTGATTTATCTGTACTATTATGAAGAATACTCAGTCAAAGAGATCGGGGCACTCCTGGGAAAAAAGGAGTCTACTATCCAGACACAATTACAGCGCGCGAGGAAAAAACTGGAAATAAGCATAAAGGAGGCTGGAAATTATGAAGGAGCAGTTTGACAAAGACAGTTATATCGATGCATGTCAGAGACTTCAGCCTTCCCGGAAGGCCGTGATGGAAATCACACAAAGGGAAGAGGGACGGAAAAAGTATTCACTTAGAAAAAGAAGCGGGTTTGTGCTTGCATCCGTCATGCTGTCGGTATTTGCATGTTCGGTCATCGGGATTGCCGCAGCCGGGCAGATCAAGACAGTATTTATCGATCCGGATTCCGGAACCGCAGAAGAACGATACGGGACATTAGAAGAGACAGAAGATGGGTATATCGTGAAATTTGATAAAGATGAAAAAAGCACAAAACGTGATCTGACACTGGAAGAACAGCTTGGCGTATCGGTTGTGCAGCACGCGGATACCGGGGAAATCACACTGGTCACAGGGGATACGCAGACAGACATTACAGAAGCCATGAAGGCGGCCGGAATGTATGAGACAACATTTGAAAAAGAAGGAAAGACGTGGATTGCCACGGTAACAGGCGGAAGTGAAGCACCTCGTGTCAGTGTGCAGGAAGCAGGAAAAGAAGAAAAATAGAGAAACAAAGGAGAAACGCTCCGCCAATGTCTACTGGCGGAGCACTTCTTTTGGAGTCATATGATATTTCTTTCGGAACAGGCGATAAAAATAAGACAGATTATGAAAACCACAGGACAAGGCCGTCTCAAGCACAGGGGTACGGTCTTTCTTCAGCATCTGCCAAGCCTTCTCAAGACGCAGCGTATTGATATACTCCGTACATGTCATTCCGACATGAAGCTTGAAAAACCGCATAAAATGATACTCGCTGAAACAACAGATCGCTGCCAGATCCCGGACAGACAGAGGCTCTGGATAATGGACCTCAATATAATCCAGAACAGACTTCAGCTTGTCGCTCTGAGATTTCGAAAAAGATCCGCCAGCATCCTTCGCGTCCGTTAGACGATACGGAAGCAAAAGAGAAAAAATCTCGAAAAAAAGAGATTTCAGCAAAAGCTCGTACCCATCCTGCTGCTGAAGATAAAGATCACTCATCCGGCAGATGATCTCATGAAGTTTCGGATTGGCAGCATGATCGGACGGAATCACATAAGGAAAGCGAAGATCCCGGGAAGAAAAAGGAAGCAGATACTTCATACTGCAAATATCTGCAGATTGAATTCCAAGAAAATTTAGATGAAAAACAAAAGATTCCGACTGCATGCGATACTTTGGAAAAGAACCAGCAGAGTGAAGGACAGCCGGCGGCAGCAAAACAATATCCCCCTCACGCACCGGATACTCACACAAATCAATATGGTACACACAAGAACCCGACTGGATCAACGTCAGTTCGGCCTCCTCATGCCAATGAAGAGGAAGCAAAGGAAAGTCCTTGGAAAAAGATAACGTATACCTGGCAAGAGGAAAAAAACGATCCCCATGCCGGGTAGGCTCACGCTGCGAAGAAATCAAAAGATCACTGTTAGCCCCGCTCTGAGACTCAGAAAAACGATCCACCAAAAAACACCCCCAAAAAACCACTACACAACTTAAAAAAAGCAGAATAATACAAAAACTTGAAATAATAATACAAGAAAAAAAACTAAAATGCAACTATAATACAGTTAAGTATAGAAGGGGGACGGGTTCTGAAGAGCCGGAACCCGTCCCCTTTTCTCGATTTCAGAATCTTTGTTATTATGTGGAAAGTATCATTAAGTGATACAATTTTATGAGACAGATTATAAACAAAATGAGAAAGGCTGGTGCAAAAAATGACGAAAAAGTGGTGGCAGGACAAGGTCGTTTATCAGATTTATCCGAGAAGTTTTCAGGATAGCAACGGGGATGGGATTGGAGATCTCAGGGGAATCATTTCAAAACTTGATTATCTTCAGGATCTGGGGATTGATGCGATCTGGCTTTCTCCGGTATGCAGATCGCCTCAGGATGATAATGGATACGACATTTCGGATTACCAGGACATTGATCCGATGTTTGGGACACTTGAAGATATGGAAGAATTGATTCAGAAGGCTAAAGAGAGAAATATACAGATTATCTTGGATTTGGTGCTGAATCATTCTTCGGATGAACACAGATGGTTTCAGGAAGCAAAAAAAAGTAAGGAAAATCCATACCATGACTACTATGTATGGCGCGACGGAGTGGAAGGCGTACTGCCGAATGATATGAAAGCTTGTTTCGGAGGATCGGCTTGGGAATGGGTTCCGGAACTTCAGCAGTATTATTTTCACCAGTTCTCCGTAAAACAGCCGGATCTTAACTGGGAAAATCCAAAAGTTCGCCGTGAAATCTATGATATGATCCTTTGGTGGATGGAGAAAGGTGTCGGTGGATTCCGGTTGGATGTGATCGATCAGATTGCCAAGGAACCAGATAAAGGAATTACCGGAAACGGACCGCACCTCCATGAGTTTATCCGGGAATTAAGTAAAGAGACTTTCCAGAAGGGAAATCTGATTACAGTTGGGGAGACGTGGGGAGCAACGCCGGAACGTGCAAAGCTTTACAGCAATCCTGATGGAAGCGAATTTTCCATGGTATTTCAGTTTGAACACGTAGGACTTGATCAGGAGGAAGGAAAAGAAAAGTGGGATCTCAGACCACTTCCTTTTGTGGAACTCAAAAAAAATCTCGCTAAATGGCAAAAAGAGCTTTACGGTTGTGGATGGAACAGCCTATTTTGGAATAATCACGATCTTCCAAGAATCGTATCACGCTGGGGAAACGACAAAGAATATCGTGTAAAATCGGCCAAAATGCTGGCGGCAGTTCTTCATGGAATGCAGGGCACTCCTTACATTTATCAGGGAGAAGAACTTGGAATGACAAATGTGGTATTCCAGGATATTAGCCATTATCGGGATATTGAAACAAGAAATATGTACAAAGAACGTATGGAGAAAGGGTATGATGAAAAAGAAATCATGCGCTCCATTTATGCAAAAAGCAGAGATAATGCACGGACTCCGATGCAGTGGAATGAAAAAGAAAATGCTGGATTCACAACAGGAACACCTTGGATTGAAGTCAACCCAAACTACACAGAAATAAATGCAGAAAAAGAACAGAAAAATCCAGATTCCGTTTATCACTTTTATAAAAAATTGATTCGGCTTAGAAAAGGAAATTCAATCTTTACAGAAGGAAACTTCGAACTTCTGATGGAAAATGACGAACAGATCTTTGCATATACAAGGACAACAGAAAAAGAAAAAATGTGTGTGATCGCAAACTTCACAGACCAGACAGCATCCTGTCCACTGCTGCAAAAATGGTCCGAAAAAGAAAAACTTGTTCATAATTATGAGACAGAACCAGAAGAAGGAATTCTGCGGCCATACGAAACAATGATATATATTGACAGATAATAAAGAAATACGTTTTTTTCGGGGACGTGTTCCGGTAAGCCGGAACACGTCCCCCATATAGGAGGTACACATGCAGTATAAGTGGTGGCATGACAAGATTGTCTATCAGATTTATCCGAAGAGTTTTATGGATTCCAATGGAGATGGGATCGGGGATCTTCGGGGGATTATCGAAAAATTGGATTATCTGAAGGAGCTGGGAATTGATATTATCTGGCTGTCCCCGGTTTATCAATCCCCGTTTGTGGATCAGGGGTACGATATTTCGGACTATTACCGGATTGCGGAGGAGTTCGGTACAATGGAAGAGTTTGATGAGCTTCTTTGGGAGGTCAAAAAGAGGGGAATGTATCTGATCATGGATTTGGTTGTAAACCATTGTTCTGATCAGCATGAATTTTTTCAGAGAGCGCTCGAAGATCCGGATGGGGAGTATGCGGACTATTTCTATTTTGTCAAGGGCAAGGATGGAGGTGCTCCGAGTAATTATCGTTCGTATTTTGGCGGAAGTGCCTGGGAGAAGATTCCTGGCAGTGATAAATATTATCTTCATTTTTTTGCAAAGGAGCAGCCGGACTGGAACTGGGAAAATGAGAAGACCAGGCGTTATATTTACGATATGATCAACTGGTGGCTTGATAAGGGTGTGGCCGGATTTCGTGTGGATGCCATTATCAACATCAAGAAAGACACGAGGTTTCCGTCCTATGAGCCGGACGGTGCGGATGGTCTTGTCCACTGTACAAAGATGGTCGAGAGTGTGGATGGAGTCGGAGCGTTTCTTGAGGAGATGAAAAGAGAGACGTTTGCGAGGAAAGATGCGTTTACGGTCGGCGAGGTCTTCAACATGAAGGAGGATGAGCTGCGGGAATTTATCGGCGAGGACGGTCATTTTTCTTCTATGTTTGATTTTTGCGCAGAGGAATTCTGCACTGGGGAGCATGGATGGTATGATGCGAGGGAAATCACACTTCCGGCCTGGAAACAGGCGGTATTTCGTTCTCAGATGGAGACGGAGGGGATTGGATTTAAATCCAATATTATCGAAAATCATGATGAGCCGCGTGGATTCAGCCGTTTTCTCCCGAAGCATCTGCAAAATGACAATGGAGCCAAGGCGCTCGGGACTGTCAATATACTTTTGAAAGGCATTCCGTTTATTTACCAGGGGCAGGAGATAGGAATGAGAAACTGTCCGATGGAAAGTATTGAGGAGTACGACGATATCAGCACAAAAGATCAGTATCAGGTGGCGCTGGATGCCGGACTTACAGAGGAGCAGGCACTTTGGGTCTGCCGTGAGCACAGCAGGGACAATGCCCGGACTCCGATGCAGTGGTCTGCGCAGGCAAACGCCGGATTTACAACAGGAACCCCTTGGCTGAAGATACATCCGGATTACATACACATAAATGTAGAAAAACAGGAAAAAGAAGACGATTCGATCCTTCATTACTACCAGAAACTGATCGCACTTCGGAAACATCCTGCCTGGAAGGAAATTTTCGTGTACGGAAAAACAGTACCGGTTTATGAGGAGTCCGACTGCCTTTTTGCATACGAGAGAGTGCTTGGGAATGAGTCTATCCAGGTAGTAGCCAATTTTGGCATCTGTGAGGCTCAGATAGAGCGAAAATCCGAGATTCTTCTGTCCAATCTTTCAAACGTGCAGCAAGAAGAACAGAGCAGAGGAAGCAGTATGGCGCTTCTCCCAGGTCAGGTTCTCGTGTGGAAGTAAGTCCTTGCCCCTCGAGGGAGAGTGTGGTACAATCGAGCTAGTGCACTGGTAAAGTGTAAATGAAAGAAGAGAGGTAGGATGGAAATGGCAAATCCAGTTGTTACATTTGAAATGGAAAACGGCGATATCATCAAAGCGGAATTATATCCGGAGATCGCACCGAACACAGTGAGAAACTTTGTGTCTCTTGTGCGAAAAGGATTTTATGACGGACTTATCTTCCACAGAGTCATCCGTGGCTTCATGATCCAGGGCGGATGCCCGGATGGGACTGGCATGGGCGGTCCAGGGTACACGATCAAAGGAGAATTCAGCCAGAATGGTTTCCAAAATAACCTGAAACATACACCGGGAGTGCTTTCCATGGCACGTGCTATGCATCCGGATTCTGCAGGAAGCCAGTTCTTTATCATGCATGAGACATCTCCACACCTGGACGGAGCATATGCCGCATTCGGGCAGGTTACAGAAGGGATGGAAGTGGTAAATAAGATTGCGGAAACAGCCACAGACTACAGTGACCGTCCGCTGGAGACACAGCGTATGAAAAAAGTAACGGTAGATACATTCGGGGAGACATACCCGGAACCGGAAAGAGCATAAAAAATACCGGCAGTTTCTTCCAGTAAAGGAGGAAGCTGCCGGATTTTTATTTTACTATTTTTGTGGAATGTGGTACACTATACGAAGCTATCAACAAGCAATGAAAATAAAGAGGTTGCGTTTATGAGCATGGTAAAGACAGAAAAACTAGTGTTTGAATACGAAAAGAGAGACGATGAAGGAAATATCATCGGAAAGCAAAGAGCTATCGACGAAGTGGATCTGGAGATTGAAAAGGGACAGTTTATCGCTATCCTCGGGCACAACGGATCCGGAAAATCCACGTTCGCAAAACATATCAATGCAATTCTCGTTCCAAGCGGAGGCACGATGTGGGTCGGTGGAAAAGATACGAGGGATGACAATGAGCTGTGGAATATCCGCCAGAGCGCAGGGATGGTTTTCCAGAATCCGGACAACCAGATCATCGCTACTGTTGTCGAGGAAGATGTCGGATTCGGTCCTGAGAATTTAGGTGTTCCGACGGAAGAAATATGGAGACGGGTGGAAGACAGCCTGAAAAAAGTAGGAATGCTGGAGTACCGTCACAGTTCTCCAAACAAACTCTCCGGAGGACAAAAGCAGCGGGTGGCCATTGCAGGTGTAGTGGCCATGAGACCGGAATGTATTGTCTTGGATGAGCCGACGGCCATGCTGGATCCAAACGGAAGAAAAGAAGTTATACGCACAGTGCGGGATCTCCAAAAAAGAGAGAAAGTGACGGTCATTTTGATCACACATTATATGGAAGAAGTCATTGATGCAGATTATATCTATGTTATGGACAAAGGAAAAGTGGTAATGAAAGGAAAGCCAAGGGAAATTTTTTCCCAAGTGGACACGCTAAGACACTATCGTTTGGATGTCCCGCAAGTAACAGCGGTGGCAGACTCTCTCAGAAAGAAAGGTATACCGGTAAAGCCGGATCTTCTAAGCCGCAAAGAATTGTGTGAATCGATTTCTAAACTCTACGGGAAAAAGGAGGATCTTCTGGAAGAGACTGCCACAGAAGAGCATACGGTATTTGGCCAGGGTAAGGATCCGATCCTGAGTCTGAAAAATCTGAATTATGTATACAACCCGGGCACAGCATATGAAAAACATGCCATGAAAGAAGTCAGTCTCGATCTCTATGAGGGCGAATTTATTGGAATCATCGGCCATACCGGATCCGGAAAGTCAACCTTGATCCAGCACCTGAATGGTCTGATACGTGCCACATCAGGAGAACTTTCTTTCCGTGGGAGAAATATTTATGAAGAAGGGTATCCGATGAAGGAACTCCGTCAGCAGGTAGGTCTTGTTTTCCAGTATCCGGAACACCAGCTTTTTGAGGTGGACGTACTGAGTGATGTTTGTTTCGGACCGAAAAATCAGGGACTTTCCCAGGAAGAATGCGAGAAACGGGCAAAAGAAGCGCTGCAGATGGTAGGATTTCCGGAGTCTTCATACAAAGCATCCCCGTTTGATCTTTCCGGAGGACAGAAACGACGGGTTGCCATAGCAGGGGTACTTGCTATGCGGCCAAAAGTACTTGTACTGGATGAGCCGACAGCTGGTCTGGATCCAAAGGGACGGGATGATATTTTGGATCAGATCGCGATGCTTCAGAAGACAACAGGCATCACAGTCATCCTTGTGTCCCATAGCATGGAAGATGTGGCCAAATATGTGGATCGGATCATCGTCATGAATAAAGGGGAAAAGATATTTGACGACACACCAAAACATGTATTCCGTCACTATAAGAGACTCGAAGAAGTAGGGCTTGCAGCTCCGGAAGTGACATATATCATGTATGAACTGCGGGAGGCAGGCGTACCGGTTTCCACGGACATTACACTTGTCGGGGAAGCGGCTGAAGAAATAGAAAGGGTTTTGAAAAAATGATACGAGATATTACCATCGGCCAGTATTACCCGGCAGAAAGTGCCATCCATAAACTGGACCCAAGAGTAAAAATAGTAAGCACACTTTTGTATCTCATTTCACTGTTTCTGTTCCGGAGCATTCCGGGATATTTGGTGGCGACGATTTTCCTGTTCGGATGTATCGGCATCTCAAAAGTGCCGCTGAAATTCATTCTAAAAGGATTGAAGCCGATTTTCATCCTGCTTTTGATTACTGTCCTTTTCAATCTTTTTTTGACATCCGGCGGAAATGTCCTTCTCCATGTCTGGATTTTTAAGATCACAGAGGAGGGACTCAGAACAGCGGTCTATATGGCGATCCGCCTGATTTACCTGATCATGGGAGCGTCTCTTATGACATTTACGACGACACCGACAGCGCTTACCGATGCCATCGAACGTCTTCTGCACCCGCTGAACCGTCTGAAGGTTCCGGTGCATGAGATTGCCATGATGATGTCCATCGCCCTGCGGTTTATCCCGATTCTTCTGGAAGAGACAGATAAGATCATGAAAGCGCAGATCGCCCGCGGCGCGGACCTGGAGAGCGGAAATATCATCCAGAGGGCCAAAGCGATGATCCCGATACTCGTACCGCTTTTTGTCTCTGCATTTCGAAGAGCCAATGATCTTGCCATGGCTATGGAGGCACGATGCTATAGAGGAGGGGAAGGGCGGACAAAGATGAAACCCCTTGTATATCACGGAAGAGATATCCGCGCGTACATCATCGTCCTTCTCTATCTCGTTCTTGCCATCGGGGCAGGAAGATTCCTTCCATTTCACATATGGATTTTTTAGTGGAAAACAAAGTTGTGTGGCAAGGAGAATGTCGGGAGGAGTTTCAGTATGAATTAGCGGGAAATGCTGCGCACAAGACATCGCACTTGTGATGCAGGAATATTTGAAAAGTCAGAAATAGAAATGGTTTGCCGTAAAACAGGACAGAGTTTCAACACATCAAAAGGAGCTTTGCACGAAGTAGTTGTGCGAAGCTCCTTTTTCGAGGAAAGATGGTGGTTAGTATTCCAGTATGTGTCTCCTTGCCGTCAAGTATGTGACGGTAAAATAAAGCAGATAGCCTGCCAGGATAACAAGGGCAATCCCACCGCTTATGAAATAGGCGGCTCGGGGATGAGAGACATACCCGAGAAGCGTACATGCCTTCTGGCCGATGACAGCACACGGAATGGCGGACAGAAGCGGAAGGACAAAAGGAAGAATAAAGAACACAAAGATCTGGCAAAACAGAGCCTTTGAAGCGGTCATTCGGTCCGCGCCGATCTGAGTCAGTATCCGGTATTTGCGCTTGTCTTCCGATACGCCGGAAAGGATCTTCAAGGCAAGCACGGCCATGGCCAGGAAAATGAAGATGACAGCGATATAGAGGGCGCCAAGGACAAAAATCCCGCTGGCCTGGCTTGCATATTCCCATCCGCTTTGTTTGAATTCATAGTCGGAAGCCAACAGTATCCGGTCTGAGACGAGGGAAGGGGTCTCGTACAGAAACTCTTTTTCCAGATCTGCGATGTCGTATTCTCCTCCTTTTAGCGAGAAACCGCTGCAGTAGAGGAGGGGCGCCATCTGCTTCACAGCCTCGTCCGGCACGATGATAAGGAAGTAGACCTTTCGTACGATATAAGGGGCGGAGGAAATCATTCCGCCGTAGGTATAGGTCTTCCCGTTTAGGACAGGGGCAGCAGACCGAAAATCAAGTGACTGGATCTGAGGGCTGCTGGAATAGATCCAAAAGGTATCTTCGAGATGTAGCGTCTTTTGACCGAGCGCTTTTTGCACCCGGTTAAAATCGGATTCTGAGATGTAAGAGTCCACGAGACCTTCAAATCCATCGCCCCTCCACGGTGTAAATTCAAAAAAGTAGCGCTGATGGTTTGTATAGACTGTATAATCTGTGCGGTCTTCGACCGTGTCATATTTTTCCAGGATCTGCTCTGCTTCCGAGATGGAAACAGCAGGGGAAGAAGATGCGCTGATTTCGGCATTGACGTCAAAAGGATAGCTGTGATCTGTCGAGGACTGCATGAATGTTTTCATGAGCAGCGAAAAATCGCTCCCGATGACGGCAAATGTGATGAGGAACGCCACGATTCCAATCAAGATGGAGTTGGAACGGAGTTTTCCGGACAGCTGTCTGAGAACGAATGTGTTGGTTCCACGGCTGCAGAAGGTACGAAAACGTAGCATCAGGTCTGCCAGACAGCGGGAAGCTCCGACATGGATGAAAAACACACTGACAGCAAGAATCAGAAGACTCATCAGCATCCTTCCCGGAAGTGCCTCCATATCCCGGAAGATATGGATCATTTCCTGATAAAACATGACGGCTCCGGCTACGATTCCTGCAATGGATAAAAGGGTAACAAAAAACCAGAACATCGGGTGTCTGACAGGTTTTTCATTTTTTCTGCTTCCGTGGATGAGGTCATAGATGGACACTCGAAAGAGGTACAGTGCACACGTCACGGATGACAGAAGAAAGACGAGCAGGACAAGCCCTGCAGTCATAAGGAATCCATACAGTGAGTAGGACGAAAATGAGTAGGAAATCTCCATGAGACTGCTCAAGAGAGACATAAGCACCTGATAAAGGAAAATGCCGGCCAGGATCCCGGTTACAAGGGAAATAAGTCCAATGATCAGTGTTTCCATTGTAAATAGAAGGATCATATCAAAGCGCGTCATTCCCATCGTAAGATATGTGCCAAATTCCCGTTTCCGAAGTTTAAGCAGGAAGGAAGAAGCGTAGCCAAGGACGAAGGCCACGATCAGAGCCATCATGACTGAAATCATGACAAGTCCTCCGGCGATATCCGAAAAGGAACGGGCTTTTTCGGCAAGATCAGGGCTTGTGACAACGCTGTTGAATGCAAACATCAGCGCGATCGTAAGAGAGACGGTTATATAGTAGATGAGATAGTTTCCCATCTGCCTTTTTACATTCCGAAAAGCGAGTTTACCGAACATCCGCATCACCTCCCAGCGCAGATGTGACAGAGAGAATATCGTGATACAGCTCCTGCCTTGAACGGGTACCCCGAAGAAGTTCACTCCAGATCTGTCCATCTTTCAGGAACAGGACACGCTGGGCGTAAGAGCCGACTACCGCATCGTGGGTTACCATGAGGATCGTGGAGGAAAATTCTGCGTTCATAAGCCGGAACGTCTCCATGAGTGTTTTGGAATTGCGGGAATCCAGAGCGCCGGTCGGTTCGTCGGCGAGGATCAGAGCGGGCCTCGTAATGAGGGCTCTGGCGCAAGCGGCGCGCTGCCTTTGTCCACCGGAAAGCTCATAGGGAAATTTGTCAAGCTGCTCTGTGATACCAAGAGAATGGGCGGTCTCGTTCAACCGGATGTCTGTCTCTTTTGCGCTGATTTTTTGCAGGTTCAAGGGAAGAACAATATTTTCCCGAACAGTAAGAGTGTCAAGAAGATTGTATTCCTGAAAGATAAATCCAAGCCTGTCTCGCCGGAAAGATGCAAGCTCACGTTCCTTCATTTCTGTGATATTGCGGCCGTCCAGAAAGATCGTGCCGGAACTTACCCTGTCCACGGTAGATATCATGTTAAGCAGTGTACTTTTCCCGGATCCGGAAGCCCCCATGATGGCGGTAAATTCGCCCTTTTGTATCGAAAAAGAAATGTCATCAAGAGCCTTTGTCACGGCAGATCCTGTGCCGTAATATTTGATCAGATGGCTGATCTGCAATGTCTGTGTCATATGCTTCTACCTCCGTTTCTGATATTAATATATCACAAACAGGCCTCTGTTTTTCTAACACAGAGGCCCGGTTTTCTTACAGTTTTGTAATAGTTTGTTTTGCATCATCCGGGAAGGAAAGGGAGATAGAAGTGCCGACGCCTTCCATGGAGTCAATCTGCAGCTTAATGCCAAGCTTTTTGCAAAGTTCCGAGACAATGTACAGTCCCATTCCGGTACTTGTCGGGGAAGTACGACCGTTTTTACCTGTAAATCCCCGCTCTGTCACACGCGGGAGTTCATAGTCTGGGATGCCAGGGCCATTGTCCGACACCGAAAGCGTGCGTTGACTGCATTTTATAATAAGATGAGAATGGGGACAGTATTTCGCACAGTTTATGAGAAGCTGTTTCAATATAAATACGACTGCTTTTTTGTCGCTGAAGACAGAAAGACTTCCTTGCTGTTCAATGCTGATCCGGGCAGCGATCAGAAGGGACATCTGGCTTTGGATGGCCTCATCTGCGGCTTCGGACAGATTGAAAGAAGAGATAGCGATGTCTTTTTCGGCAGACCGGAGTCTGGCGTAGTAGAGGATCGTATCAGTCAGATTTTCTGCCTGTTTCAATTCCTGCCTGAGTTTTTCAGGGGAGGAGCCGTTTTCCAGGATGAGAGAACAGGTTGTGAGAGGTGTCTTGATCTCATGGATCCAGCTCTCCACATAGTCCATGTAGTCTTCTTTGTCAGAGGATGCCTGCTCTGTCAGACCGATGGCAGAGTGGGAGATGGCTTTCATGATCTCAAAATATCCACGTTCTGTTACGGTAGTTGGGGGCGGGAGAAGCTCCCCCAAAAGGTAAGGGCGATCCATCTGTTCGATCAGTTTTTCCAGTCTTTTCAGGCGGGAATTTGCGGTAAGCCAGGTAAAGAAAAGCCATGCAAAGACAAGAATCCAGAAGGAAGATGCACATACAAGATAAAGGGAGAGATTTCCGCCAGCTGTAAGAAACAGAATGGAAAAAACAAGGAAACCGATGCCAAGAAAGCAGAGAGTTACTGCGCGGGAGCAGAAAAATTCGATCCATTTCATAGGCGGTATCCCACCCCTCTTACCGTGTGCAGAAAGTCATCGGCCCCGATCTGCCGGAGCTTTTCCCTGAGACGGCTGATATTGACACCAAGCGTATTGTCATCGATATACAGACGGTCGATCCAGAGATCTGCTATGATCTCCTGACGCGTACATACAGCTTTTTTCATCAGACACGAGAGAATCCGCATTTCATTCCTCGTAAGTTCTTTTGTCTTTCCCTGGTAGGAGACTGTCATTTCCTCCAGAGAAAGAGTAAGTCCCCGTGTTTCCAAAACAGAAGCGCCCTTTCGTCTCAGAAGACGGGCAATCCGGGCAAGAAGGACCGAAGAGTGGTACGGTTTCCGTATAAAATCGTCTGCACCGACGCCAAATCCAAGGATTTCATCCTCTGCCGAGTCGCGGGCCGTCAAAAAAATCACAGGGACATCGGAAGAAAGCCGGAGCTTCCGACATATCTCGAATCCGTTTTGACCGGGAAGATTGACGTCTAAAAGCACAAGATCAAACGGTGCCTCCTCCACGGGCTCATAGCCGTTGGAAGAAAGGAGGATGCAAAGCTCCTGTTTCATTGTAAAGTCATCTTCTATGACAAGAATTCGTTCCATTACGCTTCATCTGCTTTCCTGTTTGAGACAGGGATTCCGTTGACCTCCACACTGTCACTTGCCTGGATGACAAGGTACGGGATCCCGTCGATCCATCGGGTTTCTATGAGATCTGTCCGCTCCGGGTTTACTTTGATGACAACATCCGGAGTTTTGACTTCAAATGTCCGGGTGCCTGCCACGTTGGAGGCAAGAAGAGAAGTTTTCTCCCCGGCAGCCGCATCGAATTCACGGTCAAATGTTTCCAGTTTTTCTTCATTCGCACCGCTCCTGGAAAGAAGCTTTTTCACATCTGTCTTGTCCAGCTTCAGAGGTTCCGGCTCGTCTTTATGTTCGGCGATCATCTCGGTTAGATTGTCGTGAAGGGTCTTGACAGTGTCAAAGCTGCAGTCCTCTCCGAGCGCGTCACTTACAAGAGACTGAAATGCCGATTTTTGATCCTGAGCAGCCATGGGAGTCCGGCAGCCAAGGACATTGTCGATAAGCTCGCTTTGAAATTCCTTCGCATTTTTCGAGTAATACAAAAGTCCGTGAATATCGGTGGAACGGTCGGAAAAAGCAGGAAACAGAAAACCAGTGTCCGGCATCTCCACGATCCAGTCGCGGATCCGGTCTTCGATACTGTTGGTCTCCGAATTATAACAAAGCCCTGCCTTGGAAAGTTTGACCGGGCAAATGCTGCAGAGAAGAAATTCGTAGACCTCATCGGAAGCATCGAACATCTCCGCTCCATCTGAAGATTTTCCCGGAACGTCGTAGTTGGCATGGATCAAAATGATGTAATAATTTTCCCCATAGTTATAAAAATCGATGATTTTCTGATAAAACTCGTCAAGGAGAGCGTCGTCTGTCAGTTTGGAGTCCCGAAGCTTCAGAAGAAATTTCTGGCTTCCCTCGCCCATCTCCTGCTCCAGTGGAAACTCCATATCAAACAGATTTTTTCCGATGGAACCGGACAACGTTTTCTTAAACAGGTCAAAGTATTTAAACATTTCCTCCTCAGGAAGAGAAAGAAAGGCATCTTTTGTCTTTGTCTTGATATTTTTGTCTCCGTCCACGTAACAGCCGCAGATGCGCGTGATAGCACAGTTGGCCGGAGTGAACTGTTTCTTGATCTCTGATATTTCTTTTTTGTTCATACTGTTCACCTCGGTTTTCATCTTAACATGGAAAAGACGATTCCACAAGCAAAGACTCATATATAAGAAGTTTTAGAAAACCGAATAGACACGGATTTTGAGAATCGGTATAATGAAAGAAAAAAGATCAACAGAAATAAAAATCAGGGAGAAAACATCTTGAAAAGAATCAAACTTACCGTGTCGTATGATGGCACAAAATACTGTGGCTGGCAGATACAGCCAAACGGCATTACAATAGAAGAAGTACTAAACAAGAAAATCAGCCGGATAACCGGAGAAGACATCAAAGTCATCGGAGCAAGCAGGACAGACTCCGGCGTCCACGCTCTGGGAAATGTAGCAGTCTTCGATACCGGAAGCACGATCCCGCCAGAACGGTTCCTGTATGCTCTGAACCAAAAACTGCCGGAAGATATCGTGATCGTAAAATCCGAAGAAGTCCCACTCACATGGCACCCACGCTATCAAGACTGCACAAAAACATACGAATACCACATACTCAACACACCATTTCCAAATCCACTGAAAAGATTTACAAACAGCCACGTATCCTTTCCGCTGGATGAAACAAAAATGCAGAAAGCGGCAGAATACCTCAAAGGCACACACGACTTCGCAAGCTTCTGCAACATACGGACAAATGTAGAAGAAACTGTACGCACGATCTACACATTAGATGTGAATCGCCAAAACGACCAGATCACGATCCGAATCAGCGGAAACGGGTTCCTCTACAATATGGTACGCATCATCGCAGGAACACTCATCCGCGTAGGACGAGGATTCTATACACCGGAAAAAGTAAAAGAAATACTGGAAGCAAAAGAACGAACCGAAGCAGGCGTCACAGCTCCACCAGAAGGACTGGTGCTGGTGGGGATAGAATATGATAAGGGGACGTGTACCGACTCGTCGGTACACGTCCCCGAAGATAGCAAAACACCGGAAAGCGGCGTAAAATAAGCGTTTACAAGGGGGACGGGTTCCAAGCAGCAGGTACACGACCCCAAAATATTAGACAAAAAAGAGGTGGTTTTTATGGATAATTTTATCTATTTTGACAACAGCAGTACTTCTTTTCCGAAGGCACCGGGTGTTGCGGAGGCGGTAGGGCATCTGTTGATGCATGGGGCGTTTAATATCAACCGTGGGAGTTACGAGGGTGCGTACGAGGTGGCGGAGATGGTTCTGGATACGAGGGAGCGTCTTGCGCGGCTGTTTCATGGGGGGGATTCCCGGCGGGTTATTTTTACGCCGGGGATTACCTGGTCGCTGAATATGCTGCTTTCCGGTTTCCTTCGTGCCGGGGATCATGTGATAGTATCCGGAATGGAGCACAATGCGGTCATGCGGCCGCTTTATCGTCTAACGAAAGCGGGGATTACATACAGTGTGGCGCAGGCAGACGGAGAGGGATATGTTGCCCCTGAGGCGGTGGAGTGTGAGATACGGCCTAATACAAGGCTTGTTTTGATGCTGCATGCGTCAAACGTATGCGGCACGATCCTTCCGATCCGGGAGCTCGGGGACATTTGCAGGAAACACCGGCTGTTTTTCGCGGTGGACACGGCTCAGAGTGCCGGATCGATTCCGGTTGATATGGAGGTGGCGGGGATCGATTTCTTGGCTTTTACCGGGCACAAAGGACTCAAAGGCCCGCAGGGGATCGGCGGATTTTTGATTTCGGATCGGCTGGACGAAGAAATGCAGCCCGTCATCCTTGGCGGCACGGGAAGCCGTTCGGATTCCCTTGAACAGCCGGATATGCTTCCGGATAAATATGAAAGCGGCACGATGAATCTTCCGGGGATTGCGGGTCTGAATGCAGCACTCGTATATCTGGAGGAGACGGGGATCGAAGTCATCGCTAAAAAGAAGACGGAGCTTACGAGGATGTTTCTTGAGGGGGTAAAAGAGATTCCGGGTGTGCGTGTTGTGGGAAAACAAGGATGTGAAGGACGGACAGCAGTTGTCTCTTTGGACTTTCAAAGGCAGGACAATGCACTTGCCGCCTTTCAGCTGGAGCAGGAATATGGTGTCATGACGAGAGTCGGTCTTCACTGCGCACCCCAGGCTCACAAAAGTCTCGGAACATTTCCGAAGGGAACGGTCCGTTTTTCTTTCAGTGAGAACAATACATCGGAAGAGATCGGACACTGCGTGGAAGCAATCAAAAAAATCGCCGAAAAATAGAAAATATCTATAAATAGAAATGATGATGAAAAATAACAATAAGCAAAACCATCTGCAAAATTGAAGCACCATATCAAAAATGATAATCTTAAAAGAAAGAAGAATGATTTCGAAAACTAAGGAGGAACAAGAAATGGCAGATTATCATCAGATGTGGGAAGATCTTG
The DNA here is from genome assembly GCF_047234585.1 of Sellimonas sp. Classification (NCBI taxonomy): domain Bacteria; kingdom Bacillati; phylum Bacillota; class Clostridia; order Lachnospirales; family Lachnospiraceae; genus Sellimonas; species Sellimonas sp. Next base: position 128,094 of record NZ_JBKSWG010000005.1, read on the forward strand.
GGATGGATATCGAGACACACGACCAGCTGTGTGAAGTCCTTCCGCAGGCATTTGGGGATGTGTACCTTTCCCAGGAAAATCGTCCGGAAGGAATGGATTATTTCAATTTTGTCGTTGCTGAAATCCACGGAGTACGTCCGGCTGAACTGATAGAGCATCAGAAAAAAGGCGGAAAAGTATTCGGGACATTCTGTGTGTACGTCCCGGATGAAATCGTATTTGCAGCAGATGCCATTGCAACAGGTCTCTGCGGCGGATCACAGTTTTGGGTGCCTGGCGGGGAGAAAGTCCTTCCGACAAATACATGCCCGCTGATCAAAGCAAGTGTTGGTGCGAGACTTGACCGGACATGCCCATTTTTCCGGATTGCAGATATGTATGTAGGAGAGACGACATGCGATGGCAAAAAGAAGGCCTGGGAGATACTTGCAGAGGATGTGCCGGTACATGTCATGGATCTGCCGCAGATGAAGCGGGAAAAAGATGTGCAAGCATGGGCCGATGAGATCCGGACTTTTAAAGAAGTCGTGGAAAAAGAGACCGGAAATACAGTGACAGCCCAATCTCTTCACGAAGCGATTCTTCTGATCAATAAAAAGAGAAAAGCACTTTCAAGGCTCTATGACCTGAGAAAGAATGAGAAACTTCCGATCAGTGGAAAAGACGCACTCTTGATTTCTCAGATTGCCTTTTACGATGACCCGACCCGCTTTGCTGAGATGACAAACAAGCTCTGTGATGAGCTGGATCAGAGAGTCAAAGACGGTGTGTCTGTCTTCCCGGCAGGAACAAAGCGGATCATGCTGACAGGTACACCTCTTGCCATTCCGAACTGGAAGCTGCACAATCTGGTAGAGACGAGCGGCGGCGCAGTTGTCTGCGAAGAAATGTGTACTGGAACCCGTTATTTCGAACGTCTTGTAGATGAGGCGGAAGGAACAGTAGACGAGCAGATCGATCATATTGCAGAGCGCTATATGGGAATCAACTGTGCATGTTTTACGCCAAACAGTGCAAGGGTTGACGATATTCTCCGGCTTGCAAAAGAGTACCACGTGGATGGTGTTATCGATGTAAATCTGAAATTCTGCAGCCTCTACGATTGTGAAGGATACCATGTGGAGAAAGCTCTGAAAGAAGCAGGTATTCCGGTGCTTGGTATTGAGACAGATTATACGGACAGTGATGCCCAGCAGCTCCGCACAAGGATCAGTGCATTCATCGAGATGCTGAACAATTAGGAGAGAGAAGTTGCCGATGGAACAGGAGATCCAGTACTATGTGCTGTTTCCCAATCATGACAATGGGATGCGGCTTCACAGAGAACTGAAAAAGAAAGGATTGTCCAGTGTGATCGCCCCTACCCCGAGACAGGCCAGCAAATGCTGCGGCATCTCTCTGCTCATAAAGGAGGAAGAGACAGATGCAGTAAAGGATGTCATTGAGGAAGCGGACATCGAGACACTTGGAATCGCACAGATAAAAAAAGATGTCAACCCGAACAGGGACAGATATTGCTAAATTTGCGGGGATGCGGATCAATACGACGCATCCCTGTATCACGCAGAAACGGAACCCATCATTGTTTCGGAAATAGCATGGAGGAAGGTTAAATGAATTACGTAGGAATCGATATCGGATCAACAGCATCCAAAGTAGTGGTAAGAGGAGACCATGACACATCTTTTGTACTGCCTACAGGCTGGAGCAGTAAGGAGACAACGCGGGAAATCCAAAGGCGGCTGAAAGAAATGGGCGCGGATGTGGAAGGCGAAGAGACAAAAGTCGTGGCTACCGGTTATGGGCGGATAGCGGTGGACTTTGCAGATTACGTCATCACGGAGATTACCTGTCATGCCAGGGGAGGCAGGGAGATCGCAGGAGGAGACTGCGCCGTCATCGATGTAGGTGGTCAGGATACAAAGGTAATCCTCGTGGAGCACGGTATGGTAAGCGACTTTCTCATGAATGACAAATGTTCTGCCGGAACTGGGAAATTCCTGGAGATCATGGCAAACCGTCTCGGTGTCGCCATCGACGAACTTTTCAATCTGGCATCCCAGGGAAACGTGCTGCCGATCAGCTCTCTCTGCACGGTATTTGCAGAGTCTGAAGTCATCAATTACATCGGAGAGGGACAGAAAAGAGAAGACATCGCAGCCGGAGTTGTGGATTCGGTAGCTGCGAAAGTGGCGCAGCTGGCTCAGAGAAAAACACTGCCGGAACGCATTATTTTGACCGGAGGCCTGAGCCACAGTACATATTTTACCGATATTCTGAGCAAAAAGATCGGAAAGACCGTAGAGCCGACAGAAAACGGAAGATTTGCAGGGGCCATCGGAGCATCCTACCTGGCAGAGGAAAAGAAGAAGAGATAGCCATCTCCCTTGACGGATGATTCCTCAGGCGATATGATAATCAGGGGAATACGCAGGAGGGATGACAAAGATGAAAATTTCAACAAAAGGAAGATATGCACTGCGTCTGATGCTGGATATCGCCATTCACAATAATGGCATTCCGGTCCGGCTCAAAGATGCGGCGGCCCGGCAGGAGATTTCGGTCAAATATCTGGAAAGCATTGTCTCGGTTCTTGCAAAAGCAGGGTATGTCAAAAGTGTGCGGGGAGCCCAGGGAGGCTACATGCTCACAAGAGATCCGGACAATTACACGGTAGGAGATATCCTTCGCCTGACGGAAGGAAGTATGGCACCAGTGGACTGCCTGGAAGAAGAAACTCCATGCGGAAGAGCCGAAAGATGTGTAACTATCAGGATCTGGAAAGAACTTGACGCTGCCGTCAAAGGTGTGATCGATCATTATACATTGGAAGACCTGGTAAGATGGGAAAAAGAAAAAGGGATGGACTATATCATCTGAGACAAGTGTGGGGACAAAGGAGACTTTGTTCCTTTTTGCTTTATACAAAAAACAGGTTGACAAGAGATGAATCATATCATATAATTCCTATATACTTAATAGGAAATAGAAAAAAGGAGATAGAAAAATGGGAAAAATTTATAACGGAATGGTAGAATTGGTAGGCAATACCCCTCTCGTACAGATGAAAAATCTGGAGAAAAAGTTGGAGCTTCATGCGCGCATTCTGGCAAAACTGGAGTATTTCAATCCGGCAGGGAGTGTCAAAGACCGAATCGCAAAAGCGATGATCGAAGATGCGGAAGAAAGAGGCATACTGAAAGAAGGTTCTGTCATCATAGAGCCAACGTCCGGAAATACAGGCATCGGCCTTGCATCGATTGCGGCGGCCAAAGGGTACCGCATGATCCTTACGATGCCGGAGACCATGAGTGTAGAGAGAAGAAATATTCTGAAAGCATACGGAGCAGAAATTGTGCTTACAGATGGAACAAAAGGTATGAAGGGAGCCATCGAAAAAGCGGAGGAGATCGCCAAAGAGATTCCGGGAAGCTTTATACCGGGACAGTTTACAAACCCGGTCAATCCAAAGGTGCACACAGAGACGACAGGACCGGAGATCTGGGACGATACGGACGGAAATGTGGATATTTTCGTGGTTTCTGTAGGAACCGGGGGAACCATCACAGGGACAGGAACATACTTAAAGAAGCAGAATCCGGAAATAAAAGTTGTGGCGGTAGAGCCTGCAGAATCTCCGGTACTTTCCGGCGGGAATCCAGGGCCGCACAAGATCCAGGGAATCGGAGCAGGATTTGTCCCGGATGTACTCGACACGGAAATTTATGATGAAATCATAAAAGTGACAGGAGACGATGCTTTCGCATATGCGAAGACCATCGCGAAGGAAGAGGGAGTCCTGGTGGGCATCTCCTCAGGCGCGGCTCTTGCGGCGGCAGTATCTCTGGCAAAACGGCCGGAAAACGAAGGAAAGACGATCGTTGTGCTTCTGCCGGACACAGGAGACCGCTACTATTCCACACCATTATTCACAGCATAGCAGACCGAGAAAGGAAGGACAGCATATGAGCAGAAAAAGAAGCAGAGAAGAGAGAAAACTGAGATTTGAGACGCTGCAGCTTCATGTAGGACAGGAGAAGGCAGACCCGGCTACCGACGCACGCGCGGTGCCGATCTACCAGACATCCTCCTATGTGTTCCATGACTGTATGGATGCGCAGGCAAGATTTAGCCTTGCAAAAAGCGGCAATATATACGGACGATTGACAAACCCGACAGAAGATGTATTTGAAAAACGGATGGCAGCTCTGGAGGGCGGCGTCGCAGCTCTTGCCGTGGCGTCCGGGGCAGCAGCGATTTCCTATACTTTTCAGGCATTGGCAAAACAAGGCGATCATATCGTGGCGGCAAAAAATATTTACGGCGGCACATACAACCTTCTGGCTCATACCCTTCCGGAATACGGTATTCAAACGACATTCGTAGATCCTTTTGAGGATGGAGCATTCGAGGCAGCCATCCAGGCAAATACGAAAGCAATATTCATAGAAACACTTGGAAATCCAAATTCAGACGTGACGGACATTGAAGCCGTCGCTGCCATAGCCCATGCCCACGGCATTCCGTGTGTTATCGACAATACGTTTGCGACCCCATACCTTGTACGTCCTATCGAGTACGGGGCGGATATCGTGGTCCATTCCGCCACAAAATTCATCGGCGGACACGGCACGACCCTTGGCGGCGTCATTGTAGACAGCGGCAGGTTTGACTGGGAGAGATCGGGCAAATTTCCGGGGATCTCTGAACCGAATGAAAGCTATCATGGGGTAAGCTTTACAAAAGCGGCAGGGGCGGCAGCTTTTATCACAAAAGTCCGGGCAGTCATCCTCCGGGATCTCGGGGCGGCGATCTCCCCTTTCAACGCATTCCTGCTCCTGCAGGGGCTGGAGACGTTATCTCTCCGGGTGGAACGCCACGTGGAAAATGCACGGAAAGTCGTGCAGTATCTGGAGGCCCATCCGCTGGTGGAGTGTGTGCATCATCCATCTGCGGCAGGGGACAAACGACAAAAAGAGCTGTACGAAAAATACTTCCCGAACGGAGGCGGCTCCATCTTCACATTCGAGATCAAAGGCGGAGAAAAGGAAGCGCAAACCTTCATCGATAACCTGGAGATCTTTTCCCTCCTCGCAAATGTGGCGGACGTGAAATCCCTGGCCATCCACCCTGCCTCTACGACGCATTCCCAGCTAAACAAAGAGGAAATGGAAGACCAGGGTATCAAGCCGAACACCATCCGTCTCTCCATTGGGACAGAACATATCAGTGATATTCTGGAAGATCTGGAAGAGGCGTTCGAGGCAGTGAGAGAAGAATCCCTGTCCCGGTAAAGCAAATCCATTGTCATCTTTTTGCAAATGGGATAAAATATTGGAAAAAGAATCGGACAAAGGGGGAAAATATATGGTAACAGTTACATTTCATGACAAGGAAGAAATCGATGATACACGATTAAAATTTGCTGTCATCGCGGCAAGATATGAAGGGAAATGGGTCTTCTGCCGCCACAAAAAACGGGCGACCTGGGAAATACCGGGAGGGCACCGGGAAGAGGGAGAAGCGATCCTCGATACGGCCAGAAGAGAGCTTTGGGAAGAAACCGGTGCAGAAAAATTTGACCTTTCTCCAGTCTGTATCTACGGCGTCTCGGATGGAACAGAAACGACATATGGACTCCTTTGCTTCGCGGAGATAAACAAACAAGGAGACCTTTCGGATGAGGTTGAAATCCAGGAGACCAAAACTTTTGCAGCTATTCCAAAAGAACTGACTTATCCGGCTATCCAGCCCCATCTTTTCAATCACGTGCAGGGCTGGCTGAACTCGATGAGCAGATCGTAAGTTTGAGATTCGTATGATCAAAATAGAAGCTGACCGAGTGCATGCATTAATGGAAAAAGCAACCGTTTGGCGCACAAATAGCTATGAACGGATGAGCAATTTCTCCGCCAATTTACCGCAAATAAAAGACTTTTTTTTGTAAATCTGTTATAATGAAACAATGAATTTCAAAGAAAGGGATGGCGGAGGCATCACGGCCTCCTTAAGGAAAGCAAATGAAGAGTTTATTGATTTTAGGTGCCGGCGGATTCGGGCACATGATCCAGGAGACAGCGTATCTTCTGGGATATGAGAATGCGGTGTTCCTTGACGATGCGGTAAAAGATAAGGATGTCGTTGGAAAATGCTGTGATTACAAAAATTTTCTGGAAGAGTATGATACGGCAGTAGCGGCGTTGGGAGACAACAATATGCGCCTGTACTGGACGGAAAAATTGATGGAGGCGGGGTATCAGGTGCCGGCTCTTATTCATCCGTCCGCAGTAGTAAGTCCCAGCGCAGAGATTGGAAACGGAAGTTTCGTCATGCAGAGGGCGGTAGTCAACACCCATACGGTAGTGGAGCACGGAGTGCTTGTAAACAGCGGTGCAGTGATAGACCATGATTCCCATATATGCAGTGGAGCACATGTGGGCCTTGGAAGTGTGGTAAAGGCAAACTGTACGATCGGATCCAGAGAGAAAGTAGAAGCGGGCGAAGTAATCTTTTCCACGAGAAGGAAGATCGACGGGGTGGACAACCGCAATCTGGAAGACGCCATTTACGCATTCGGATTTGGAAACAGGTGCAGCTATGTGAAGCCGTTTGGGGCAGGACACATCAATGAAACTTACGCAGTGTACATACCGGGAGAAGATGGAGACGAGCTGTCCTATGTGCTCCAGAGAGTAAACAGCAACGTATTCAAAGATCCTGCAGGTGTGATGGAAAATATTTTCGGGGTAACGGAATACCTGAGAAATGAGATCCGTCAGGAAGGCGGCAATCCGGATCGGGAGACACTTTCCTATATTAAGACAAAAAGCGGCTGCAATTATTTTGAGGATGGAGAAGGCGAACCGTGGAGATGCTACAACTTCATCCCGGATTCTGTCTGCTATCAGCTTGTGGAAGAGCCGGAGCAGTTTTACCAGTCCGGCAGCAGTTTTGGGCATTTCTTAAAGCAGCTTGGCAATTACCCGGCGTCCAGGCTCCATGAGACGATCCCGGACTTCCACAATACAGTAAAGCGTTTCGAGGCGTTTCAGGTTGCCTTAAAAAGAGATCTCAAAAACCGTGCCGTCACATGTAAACCGGAGATCCGTTTTGTACTTGACCGGGAAGCAGATTGCGGCGTCCTTGTGACAAAACAGGAAGATGGAAGACTTCCGCTCCGTGTGACTCACAACGATACGAAGTTAAATAATATTCTCTTTGATGCAAAAACAGGAAAGGGCCTTTGTATTATTGACCTGGATACGATCATGCCGGGGCTTGCGGCAAATGATTTTGGGGATTCCATCCGTTTCGGTGCAGCGACAGCGGCAGAAGATGAGAGAAACCTGGATCTCATGCATTTCGACCTTAACCTGTATGAACTGTATGTAAAAGGATATCTGGAAGAGACAAAGGATGTTCTGACAGAAGAGGAGATCAAAAGTCTTCCGTGGGGAGCGCGCCTTATGACGCTGGAATGCGGTATCCGATTCCTGACAGATTATCTTCAGGGAGATACATACTTTAAGACGGAGTACCCGGAACACAATCTTGTCCGGGCACGGACGCAGTTCCGCCTTGTGGATGAGATGGAACAGAATTTTGATAAAATGCAGGAAATCATCCAGAAATATACAAAGTAATATAAAAATTGAGTGTGAACGAAGGATGCCCTCAGGCAGGAGCTTTATTTTCCTGTCTGGGGGCTGATCATGTGTGCCGAGCATGGCACTAATCTTACTGGTGCAAGTCCAGTCACGGGTATTT